>JALOPA010000171.1 GCA_025454125.1 Thermodesulfobacteriota bacterium | reverse complement strand
CTTTCTCTTTCAGTGGGTGTGGTTTGCGAAGCCGTGGCGAGCCGCCTCATGGCCCGCGGTGTGCTGATGCGCCTGAAAGCGGGTTCTTCAGAAGAGGACCCGATCTCGCTCACCTACAGGGACATTGTCTCTTTCTACGCTCCCCTGGCTTTGACCTCACTGCTTTTTTTGAGCGCTCACTCGATCGTGACCTTTTTCGTGGCCAAGAGCGCAATGGCCGTCGAATCCCTGGCGGTGCTCCCGGTCATCGGCGCCCTGATGTTTATCTTCAGGAGTTTCGGCCTCTCCTATCAGGAGGCGGTCATCGCCTTGGTCGGCGACCGGTTCGAGGAGTTCGTTCCTATCAGAAATTTCGCTCTCCTCCTGGTCTCCGCGGTGTTCTGCTCTCTGGGCCTCGTTGTCCTCACGGATCTGGTGATGATCTGGTACCGTGACATCTGCGGCCTCTCCCCGGATCTGGCGCATTTCGCGTTGGCGCCGACGAAAGTACTCATCGTGCTGCCTGCTCTGGAGGCGGTCATGTCTTTTCAGCGCGGCCTGATGGTTGCGGGTCTCCGAACGAAGCCGGTGACCCTGGCTGCCCTGGTTGAAATCGTCACCATTGTTTTCATGCTGAACCTGGCGATTCACTCCTGGAACATGGTCGGCGCCATGGCGGCCGCCCTGGCCCTGGTGGCAGGCAGGGTCTTTGCTGTTGCCTTTCTTCTTTATCCCAACGTGGCGTTGTACCGTTCGATCGCGAAGAGAGAAGCGTAGCGCAGCTTTTCTTTGACAAGGCTCCATGGAATCCTCTAGACTTCTTTGCGAATTGATGAATGTTTCCCCTTTTTGCGAAACGATGTGTCATTGCGGCGGAAGCCGGAATCCAGTCAGGCGGAAGCTTGGAAACCCTGGATGCCGGATCAAGTCCGGCATGACGTCTGGGGAAGCACGGCAAAGAGAAAAAAACTCCGCGTATCGGAGCATGGCGGTTTCGTCCGAGAACAAATTCGAAATCCAGGAGGTGGGCCATCAAGATCTACACAGGCACAGGCGATCACGGCAAGACGAGCCTCTTCAGCGGCGAGCGCGTGAGCAAGGCGGACAAGAGGCTGGAAGCCTGCGGCGACGTGGACGAACTGAACGCCGCGCTCGGGGCTTTGGCGGCATCCTTGAGTGACGAAGACCCCAAGGTGGCGCGCGAGATTCAGGAAATCCAATCCGCCCTGTTCGACGTCGGCGCCGGCCTCATGACAACCCCCGGCTCAGCGTTGGCAAAGTCCATCAATCCCATCGAAGAGGCGCACATCAAGAGCATCGAGAACGCGATCGACCGGATGGATGCGCTGCTGCCTCCTCTGACGGGATTTGTTCTGCCGGCCGGTCACGCTTCCGCGGCCTGGGCTCACATTGCAAGAACCGTTTGCCGCAGGGCGGAACGGCATGCCGTGAGCCTCCTGGAGGAAATATCGGAGGCAGAGCGATCGGCACCCCACGGGCGCCTGCTCATCTACATGAATCGGCTGTCGGACTATCTCTTCGTGCTCTCCCGCTACTGCAACCGGATCATGGGGGTCCAGGAGATCCCCTGGAAGAGATGAGCGAGCCCCACGAAACACGGGTGCTGAGCAGGAGCTGGCTCACAGAGGACACCTTTGAGATTCGATTCAGCCGGCCGCCCCTGTTTCAGTTTGTTCCGGGCCAGAGGGTCCGATTCATCCGGGGGGAGATCGAGAGGGATTACACCCCTGTTTCCTCCCCTCGGGACGGGACCTTGGATTTCCTCGTGCGAAGCGTCAAAGGGGGCCGCTTCTCCTCCACCCTGGCCTCTGCCCAAGAAGGAGACCTTTTCCGGTTCAGCGGGCCCCACGGGTATTTTTGCTTTTATCCTTCGAAGCGTCTGCCGGTGTTCGTGGCCACAGGCACGGGCGTGGCGCCCTTCGCATCCATGGCCAGGGCGGGGGTGAAGGGTTTCATCCTGCTTCACGGAGTGCGGCGTTTCCTCGATCTTTATGCGGAGCCCTTGTTCCGAAGGACGGCCAGGCTCTATGTCCCCTGCCTTTCCGGATTGAAGGATGAAGGAGAGCTCGCTGCCGACGTCTTTGCCGGACGGGTGAGCGCCTATCTGGAAAGCCGTTTGCCTGAGGGGGCCTATGACTTCTACCTCTGCGGCAGGGGAGAGATGATCCGTGACGTGATCCATATTGTGGATCGCCGGTTTCGAGACTCCCTCGTCTACACGGAACCCTTCGCTTGAGACATGGCGGGCTATGAATGAAAAACAGGCAGATGTTCTCGTTGTCGGCGCCGGGGTGGTAGGCCTCAGCGTGGCCTACTATGCTGCTTCTGCCGGAGCTAAGGTCGTCATCTTGGAAAGGGGGGAGATCGGCGCCGGGAGTTCTTCCGGCAATGCCGGCCTTGTCGTGCCCAGTTTTTTTGAACCCCTTGCCGGACCTGGAGTGATTGAAGAGGGCCTGAGACACCTCTTTGACCAGGACGGGTTTTTCGGGATGCAACTGCGGTCGGATCCCCGATTCCTGTTCTGGCTCCTGCGGTTTGCCCGCCGATGCAACCGGAAAGACTTCCGCATCGCTTCCGAACTCTTCATGAGGCTCAATCACGAGGGAGTCCAGGTACACAACGAGTTGGCCCGCCTGGGGGGCTGGGAATACGGCTTCAGCCAGAAGGGCCTCCTCTATCTTTTTCTGAGCGGGAAGAGGTTTCTTCAGGGAAGGGAAAGAGCGGCAAAAGCCATGGAAGCAGGATTCGCTTCGGAGGTCTTCTCGGGAGACGAGGTTCGCGATGTGGAGCCGGCAGCCGGGAGAGCGGTGGTCGGGGGGATCCGGTTTCTCAGCGACAGTAACCTTGACCCTTCGAAGTTTCTGGAGTGGCTGGCCAAACAGGCAGCCGCCTGGGGGGTGCAAATCAGGACGGAGACCGAAGTCTATGATTTCCAGCTGGGGCGAAACCGCGTGAACTCATTGCTCACCACCAAGGGAGAGTTCAGAGGTGAACAGGTCGTTATCGCCGGGGGAGCATGGCTGGCCTCTCTGGGCCGGCGCCTTGGAGTCAAACTGCCTGTGGAGGGAGGAAGGGGGTATAGCCAGACTTTTTCAAGACCCAAGATGACGGTGCGCCAGCCCCTGATCCTCGATGAGCACCATGTGGCCGTGAGCCCATTGTCCAATGCGCTTCGGATCACCGGGGCCCTTGAACTGAGCGGTCTTGACTTGACCATCAACCCCGAGCGCGTCAGAGGCATCCATCGTTCCTCAAGCCGCTACCTGCCCCTGATCGAACCTCTTCGTCCCTCTGAAATCTGGCGGGGGCTCAGGCCGTGCACCCCGGACGGTCTGCCCATCGTGGGACGGTTGCAGTCCCTGCACAACGTGATCGTTGCAGGCGGCCACGACACCAAGGGCATGACCCTGGGGCCGGTGACAGGGCAGTACGTGACCCGGCTTCTCGCGGGCCAGTCGTTCGGCGACTTTGAACAGAGACTGAGCCCATCACGTTTTTGGCTCTAAAGGGGGAAAGGCCGGCTGGGGGAGAGGGGAATGGTGAGGGGGCGTCTGTGTGTTAAAAACAATTGGGCGACCCTTAGTAAAACCGTGATGTGAGAAAACCGTATACAGAGGAAGGAGGTTAGACCATGGCATTGGCAAAAGGCAAACTCTTGGAGTTGTATCGGAAGATGCTCCTGGTCCGCACCATGGAAGAGACCCATGGGAAGCTGCTCAAGGAGGGTAAACTCCAGCTCATGGGGCATTTCGGGACAGGGCAGGAGGCCGTGTCGATCGGTATCACGGGCCCTTTGAAGCAAGAGGACATTCTCTTTGGGACCCACAGGGGAGTGGGCGAGTTCATCGGAAAAGGAATGGACCCGAAAGACATCTGGCATGAGTATCTGGGCAAGAAAACCGGATTGTGCAAGGGCAAGGGCACCCTTCATCTTGCCGACAAGAAAAACAACATCCCGGGGCTCGTTTCCAGTCTGGGCGCAGACTTCTCCATGGCGGTGGGAACCGCACTGGCATCAAAGATGCGAAAGACCGGTCAGGTGACGCTCTACTACGTGGGGGAAGGCACGTGCAACCAGGCGGATGCCCATCCGTCCATGTGCATGGCGGCCTTGTGGAAACTGCCGGTCTTCTTTGCCGTGGCCACAAACCAGTTCTGCGAGCTCTCCTACATGTGCGAGCACTACCCGACGCAGGACGTGGCCCCTCGGGCCGCCGGCTACGGAATCCCTTACGACATCGTGGAGGGCCAGGATGTTGAGGCGGTTTACGAGGCGGCGCAAAAGGCGATCGATCATGCGAGGAGCGGGAAAGGGCCCTACCTGGTCGAGTACAAGACTTTTCGAATGGCGACTCATTTCACCGGGGACCCGGGAACTTACGTGAACCCGAAGGATCTGGAGGAGTGGGGAAAAAAGGACCCGATTGATCTGTGCAGGAAAAAGCTCATGGATCGCGGAATGATCACCGCCGCAGAAGATCAGAAGCTCAGGGGTGAGATTCAAACCCAGGTGGATGGGGTGATTCAGGGTGCGCTGGCTGCACCGGATCCCACGGCTCAAGACCTGTTCGAAGGGTTGTACTCAGGAAAGGGGGTGCTCTGATGGCTAGAAAAATCACCTTTATGCAGGCTATTAACGAGGCCATGGCAGAAGAAATGCGCCGAGACCCCAGCGTCTTCATTTTCGGGGAAGACGTCAGGGTGAGCCCCTTTGGTCAGACCGCCGGCCTGGTCAAGGAATTCGGAGAGGATCGCGTGGTCAACACACCCATTGCCGAGAATGCCATTACCGGCGCCGCCATCGGAGCGGCCCTCAACGGCATGCGCCCGGTTCTGGAGTTGATGTTCTGCGATTTTGCCATGCTCGCCATGGATGAACTCTGCAACCACCTGGGCCAGTGGGGCTACATCACGGGAGGCCAGTACCGGGTGCCTGTGACGATCAGAACCGCTGTAGGTGCGGGCCTTCGCATGGCCTACGGACACTCTCAGAGCCTGGAGTCTCAACTGGTGCAGGCTCCCGGTCTTATCCTCGTCGAACCGGCGACCCCCTACGATGCCAAAGGTCTTCTCAAGTCCGCCATCCGGAGCGATGACCCGGTGGTCGTCTTCGAGCACAAGAAACTGCTCTTCGGCGGGATCGACGGAGAAGTGCCGGAGGAGGACTACACCGTGCCTTTCGGAGAAGCCGTGGTGCGCAAAAAGGGCAAAGATGCCACGGTCGTCGCTTTCGGTTTCATGATGTACGAGGCCTTTGGCGCTGCGCAGGAGCTGGCCAAGGAGGGCATCGACATCGAGATCATCGATCCGAGGACGATCGTGCCTCTGGACAAGGACACGATCTTCGAGTCCGTGGAAAAGACCGGCCGGCTGGTCACCGTGGAAGAAGGTCGAATTCGCGGGGGTCTTGGTGCTGAGGTGGCGGCTCTGGCTTGCAGCGAGTATTTCTCCTTTCTCAAAGCGCCTGTGCAGCGGGTGGCGGCTCCCATGATTCCGATTCCCGGAAGCCCGGTGCTCGAGGATCTTTACTTGCCCAACAAGGACTCCATTGTCCGCGCGGTGAAGCGCACGCTTTAATCGGGGATTTACTTTGCCCGGGCCAGGAAGGGGCCATTCCTGGTCCGGGCTTTTTGCGGAGGACACCGGTCTTCATGATCTCTGAGATTCACATTCCCAAACTGGGCATGACCCAGTCGGA
>JALOPA010000170.1 GCA_025454125.1 Thermodesulfobacteriota bacterium | reverse complement strand
GAAAAAAGAGGAATCTCTCGAAGCATGGATCAGCCGCCCCCCTGAAAGAAGATCTGCCAAAGCAGCAAAGGTCAAGCCTGCTAGTGAGTTCCACTCGGCGTACCGGCACCGGGCGGTTCGGTGAACAGATCACACGAGAATTGTGCTCCACTTCACAGAACCGCCACCAGATCCATGCCATACTACCACCAGAAATGCTCCGATGCCAGGGGCAATTTTCTTGCTGTTTGACGGGCGTCCCCTGGAAATCATCAACAGGGTCTTGCACTACGGGTCTTCAGCATCCGGACAAGGATTTCCGTCCGTTCGATCGTGAGATAGGCTTGTGGACCATTCAGAGATGGGGTGCGAAGCGGAACATCCGCTACGGGTGAATATCGGGTTGACCTATTGCCCACCACCGCTGGCGAAGGGGCCGAGCTCAAGGATAGAAGGACCGCTATCCGACGCGAACGCCCTCCGCTTGCCCGACGGTAAGCCAGCTACCCCAAAACCGCTCCAAGCCTGTGAACCTTAGGACGGAGGCGCCATGCTCTACACGGATAAGTTCACCCCAAAGAAACTGGGAAGGCCGGGAATGCCAGCCGGAGCCGGTGCTCAAAGGCTGCGGGGAAAAGGAGTGAGAAGCCTGGTGGAGGAAAGAGAAATCCGCGACTCCTCCCTGTCCCTGGAACGTCAGGTGCAGGTGCTCACCCAGAAGCTCTTTGAGGCCCATGATGCGTTGCGAAGAGAAGCGACCGAGAAGCGGCAGAAGGAAGAGGCCTCATGGATGAGCGAATTGAAATACAGGAAGATCCTCGAAAGCATAGAGGATGGATACTTTGAAGTCGACCTGGAAGGCAATCTGAACTTTTTCAACGAGGGGTTATGCAGAATCACGGGGTATCCGCCTGAAGAGCTCCATGGCATGAACAACAGGGCCTACATGAGCGAGGAGACCTCCGGGAAGGTCTTTGACACGTTCAATCAGGTTTTTCGGACAGGGGAGGCCACCAAGGTTCTAGGCTGGGAGCTGATCCGGAAAGACGGTGAAAAAAGGTGCGTTGAGACCTCCATCTCCCTGGTGCGAAATCCAAAGGGAGAGCCTGCCGGTTTCAGGGGCATCGCCAGAGACATCACCGGGATCAGGCGTCTGGAAAAAGCCAAGGAAAGGGCCATCCATCACTTGTCCCACGAGCTGGGCACGCCCCTTTCCATTATTGAGGGAGTGTTGAGACGAATTCCGGAAGACCTGAAAAAAGGAAACATCGAAAGAATCTACGAAGCGATCGAAAGAGGGAAACGCAACGTCAAACGCCTGACCGAACTCCAAACGAAAATGAACGACATCCTGAACGAAAGGCCCGTGCAGGAAAAAGAAAAGATCCTCAACCTCCTGGATGCCGCGATCTCTTTCCTCGACGACCAGGGAGAGGAGTCTTTGCAGGAAGGCGCCGAGGCCATAAGACGGAACATCATCAAGCGGCTGGACTCTCTTCAGAAAGTGGAGGAGGTGCAGACGGAAGTCATTGCCCTCGACGCTTTTATCCGCCCGATTTGTGAGGAAGCCCGCGTGTCGATGAAGGGAAGACAGCTGGAGATCGTCGAAAAGATCGAGAAGGGCCCCTGTGTTGAAATGGATCCCAAGGTCCTGAAAAAAGTGTGCGGGGGATTTCTGAAGAACGCCATCGAAAACACCCCGGACGAGGGAAAGATTGAAATAGTGCTCACGACGGAGGGCAAGCTGGCAAAGCTGTCTTTCCGCGATTTCGGAACCGGGATCACGCCTGAGAATCAGAAACTCATTTTCAGCGGTTTCTTCCATACCCAGGACACGAATCTCTATGCTTCAAGAAAACCGTACCTGTTCAACGCCGGAGGATCCGGTTCGGATCTGCTCCGGGCAAGGGTCCTTTCCGAGCGTTTCGGTTTTTCCGTCGATTTCTCCAGCACGAGATGCAGGCACCTGCCCACGGACAGGGACGAGTGTCCGGGGAACATCTCTTCGTGTCCTTTCGCCAAGGGCAAAGAAGATTGCTTTGCCTCAGGCGGAAGCACCTTCTCTCTCCATCTCACTCTCAAAAAGCCTGCGCCTCATTCTACTCCAATGTCCGCTGATTGTCTCCATCGGGAATGTGGGCTCGGTGGTTCTTTAAGCGACCGCTAAGAATAGGGCGAACCGGAACCGGGATTTGTCGTGCATCCGGAGTGCATAGTGAACGACCTCAATAGGCCGAAATGCCGGTTGCCGAGGTGGCTCTCAATTCCACCAACCTCGTTTCACTGTAAATCCTTCCATCTCTTGATGCGCCGGGCCAGGCCCAGAGCCTCGAGTTGTAGGGCGTGTACCCGCCGTCAATAGCGGCGAGGGCATTGTAGACCGCTGCCTGCACGTAGGACAGGTAGACAAAGGCCGCCGACATCGACACAGACGGCATGCCCGGCGGCTGGACAATGTTCTGCAGGAGGATCTGATCACCGGGATTGAACACTGAAAAGTCAACGATCACGTCGAACCTTTCCGCGGGACCTACCAGAAGCTGATCGAGCACAACCGGGGCGCGGAGGAATCCACCGTCGCCTCCGATCACAGTGAATTTCAGCGCCGGGTTATTCGCTTTCAGAACGAAAAATCTGGAGTCAGAGCCGTTTAGAATTCGGAAGCGATACTTCCTTGGCTCCACGTTTAAGTAAGGCCAGGTCTTTCCGTTCACCACGATGGTGTTTCCGAAAAACTCGGGGTTCCAGATGGGCGAGATATCACTTGCGGAGCTCTGATCCCCTACATAAGGCCCTCCAAAAGCATCAAAAAAGGATCGAGCGTCTGGATAGAACAATGAACCGTCCGAATTGAACGCCCTGTCCTGGATGACGATGGGGATTTCATAGGCACCCGAAGGAAGTGTACCGGGACGCAAATCAGCAGCTCCGCCCCGCAGAAAATAAAACCCCAGCCGGTCCTGCGTAAACATTTGCACGGGTCATCCCGAGGGAGTGGTCATGGAACCACAGAGTAGCCGCGGGCTGGTCGTAGGGGTACTGGAACACGGCTGAACCGGGTTGAGGGTTGGTCCTGTCGAATTGATCGAAGCGCCTGCCCTTGGTGGCGTATCCGTCGGGAATATTGGTCGCATCAGGCAGCCACCATGCTTCCGGATACCCGTCACTCTCAGGGCCTGTGTGGGCGCCGTGGAGATGAGCGCTCATAGGCACGGGGCCTGTATAAAGAGCCGGATTCAGCCCTTTGCAGTCTGTCCTCTGGAAACCCTCGGCACATTCCTTGGGAGGATTGGCCCACTGCAGGGTCTGGTCAATGGGCAGGAGGTGAGGCAGTTAATTTCCTGCGGCATCTACCAGGCCGTTGATCCACTTGATCCTGACGGGCCGATTGACCCTCGCTTCAATCGAGAACGAAGGATAGTGGAACGCGCCTGCAGGATTGACGGTGCCGTAGCTCCATACTTTCGTGGGTGGGAGTTGAGATCCGCTGATGTCAACTGAAGAAAGAACCTGCTGATCGAACTCCTTTAGGGCGATCTCGTAGTAATCACCGGTGAACCCGGCTGGATTCGGAGCTTTTTGCATGATCCCCGAAACAGGCATGGGATCCACATATTTCTGAATAAGGCCCGGATCCAGACTTCCGCCGGGAAGCGCCCCTGCTGAGCCGGGTACGCTGTATGCCCATAGCGCAACCATAATCATCACTGTGAACAGGAGGACCAATGTCCCGTGCCGAGGGCCTGTTCTTGTTGACTCCTTTCTTTTCGTTTTCTTTCCCTCCTTTAAAGGTGATTCGGATCTTTATTTGCGCTGCTATGCCTGCGTTCAGGGGGGCCGGTCATTCGGCAGGCCATCACCTCCCTTCGCCTCGGCTCCCCATGAGGAAATCCCCGGTCTCTCGTCCCGCCCCCCCTGGAGGCGGAGCAATCAAAAAACTACCGGCCGAGCACGGCCTCCCTGTTTGCACGTCGGGATGTGCTTCGATTTGCCCAAGCGTTTTCAGGGTCAGGTTTGGAGGAAAAAACTTTTACGTCAACTCCGAGACAGAAGATTGCCTATACAGGAAAAACCATTACCCCTTGCAGCCCTTCCGACAATGGGGTTGAATCCGTATTTCGAGAAGCAAATAAGCTGATTTGGGGGAAAGGCAGAACAGAGGGTGAAATCCCCCTATGATGCTGAAGTTGAAAATGAAAAGATGGATTCCCACCATTTTGGTTTATTTACTTCAAAAATACCTACTTGCACGTATTGACGGGCTCTGAGCATGGTGGTTTGATCCTGCTATGGAGGCCAGAATCTGCAGGCGTCGCGGGAGAGACAGATGGTTTCGCATGACGAATGTCCGGGCGTTTTCGGGGCGTGGATTAAAGAGCCTCAAGCAGGTTCATATGAATCGACTCGAAGGAGGCGGAAACAATCTATGCGGATTATTAAATACGGCTCCCAGACGGTTGCAGCGTTGGTTATTCTTCTTTTGGTTCTATCCGTAGGATCAGCTCTTGCTCAGGATCCAGCCTGCCACTATTGTGGCATGCGCAAATCGATGTTCGGGCATTCATGGGTTGTGCTCGAATATGAAGTCGGTGCGAAAGCAGGCCTCTGCTCCATTCATTGTGCAGTGATCCACATGGCGCTCAGCACCGAAAGGATGATCACGAAAGTGACGGTTGGTGACTACAATACGAAGGAACAGATCGATGCAGAGAGGGCCTACTGGGTGATTGGCGGCAACAAGATGGGGGTCATGACGGCCAGGGCGAAGTGGGCCTTCAAAACCAAAGATGCGGCAGACAAATTCACTGCTGAAAACGGTGGCCGCCCCGCGACCTACGAGGAGGCCGTCAAGGCGGCCTTCGAAGACATGTATGAAGATACCCTCATGATTCAGAAGAAGCGAAGGATGCTTAAAATGCACACGAATTGATGGGGCGCAACAGTCCTAGCCAATCTCTATGCATTCGCCCTGGTGAGCAGGGCTGCTGTGAGGACGGAGGAGGGGAAAGGATTGAGGTATTATTAAGACCCCAGCGTTTTCACGAACGCCCTGGCCATTTCAAGCCATGCTTTCAGCTCTTTCTCCCCTTCGAACCCAATCTTCTCCACCATCACCCATCCCTTCATGGGCCTTCCCGTGATATCGAAAGGTTTCACGTGGGGATGCTTGAGGGCCTGCGTCGCTTTATCCTCGCCCAGCCGAAGAATCAGAAAGTCCTTGTACACGCCGCAGAACATGTTCCCGTTCAGCAGGTGGCAGATGCCTCCGAACATCTTCTTGCTGTCGGCCTTTTTCCAGGACGAGACGACCTTTTGAATCCTTGCTTCAAGATCCTTGTTGTAAGGCATAGCGCTGTTCTCCCTGGGTTCAAATGGGCGGTTGTGAAGACTGCGGATCGTAAGCCTCGACCCTGCATGAATCACGCTTGCTTGTCAAGGGGAGGGTAGATTTTTCCCTTGAACCCCGGAGCCTGAATCTCCTAAAGTCTAGGGACGGAAAAGGGAGTTCTCATCGCTGGGCGCCTCCGGCACCTCTTGCGGAACCCGGTATTCCAGAACCCTCCCGGATCGTCGAGTCGCCAGAGGAGGCCCACGTGTCCATATCGAATTGGAGACAGCACTACGAGAAACGGGTCGTTGACGCCCGGACCGCGCTCAGCCATATCAAACCCGGCCACCGCATCGTGATCGGCAGCGCCTGCGGAGCCCCACAGGCGCTGATCCGCGAG
>JALOPA010000169.1 GCA_025454125.1 Thermodesulfobacteriota bacterium | reverse complement strand
AGCATTTCTGCACAGAGGTCGCCGCCATGGCGCAGTTGACAGGCGAGTTGATGAAGGCGGAGCTCAAGTGACCTCCGGCCTCTCTTTGGGGTATTTTTCAAACAGGCGATCCTCGATGACCCGCCGGAGACGGGCCATGGCTTCATGGATATCGGCAAAGGAAGTGTAGAGCGGCGCGATGCCGAAGCGGATGTTGTCCGGGTAACGGAAGTCAGGGATCACGTGCATTTCTTCGATCAGGGCGCGGTCGATGCGCAACCCCTCCGGGTGGCCGAGGGAAACGTGGGAGCCACGGCGAGCGGCATCACGGGGCGAATTGAGGTTGACGCCCAGGGGCCGTAGAGTTTCTTCCCAAAGGCCGATCAGGTACTCGGTCTGCTTCACGGATTTCTCGCGCAGGCGATCGACTCCCGCCTCCAGGATCAGGTCAACCGACGGTTCCACCGCAGAGAGGGAGAGCATGTTCGGCGTGCCCGCCAGGAAGCGAGTCAGTCCCGGTGCCGGCCGGTAGTCCAAGGCCATGTCGAACTGTTCCTTCTGCCCGAACCAGCCCCAGATCGGGCTGACCAGTTTCTCCTGCAAGTCTTCGCGCACGTACAAGAATGCCGGTGCACCCGGACCGCCGTTCAGGTACTTGTACGTGCACCCCACAGCCAGGTCCACGTTTGCGTCGGTGAGGTCGAGAGGCATCGCTCCTGCCGAGTGGCTCAAATCCCAGAGGACCCACGCCCCGGCCCGGTGAGTCATCTCCGTGATCGCCCGCAGGGGGTACACATAGCCGCTCTTGAAGGCGGTGTGGGTCAACTCCACAAGAGCCGTGTCCTCGTCGATCGCGGCCGAGAGGGCGTCGTCGGCCAGGGTCATCCCGTCTTCGGAATGAACCATCTCCAGCCGGAAGTCTTGACCAGCGAGTTGCAGGGCTCCCTGCATGATGTAGACATCTGTGGGGAAGTTGAGATCGTCGGTCACGATCTTGCGACGGCCGGGCCGGGCATGCAACGCAGCCATGACGAGTTTGAAGAGGTTGACCGACGTGGAATCACACACGATCACTTCACCCGGCTTTGCGCCGATAAGACGGGCAATCTTCGCGCCGATGCGCTGAGGCGCCGTGAACCACTCCTCTCCCCATCCGCGAATCAACCTCTCGCCCCAACTGTGCTCTGTGACTTGACGAAGGTGTGCAGCAGAACGTTTCGGCAACCTGCCCAGGGAATTGCCGTCCAGATAGAGGAGGTGAGGGTCGGTAATGACAAATTCATCGCGGAACCGACCAAGCGGGTCTCGCTCATCCTGTTCGAGTGCATACTGAAGATCGGTGCGCATATCGCTCTCCTTTAGCGCGGCAGCGGAATTGAACAAAGCAACGAATTCTATTATTTATTCAACCGTTCTCCAACTCTCTTCTTCCGGCGTCTGAGCACTGAATAGGCGCACGGCATCTTTCCATTTGACATATTATATTAAATTATGGATAATTATAGGTAAATAACAAGACTTTTTGGATCAAATTTTTTCTGGAGGGGTGTATGGATATTTTTTCCATGACCGAGATTTCCATTCCTGTGACTCAAATGGTCCTTCTCCTGCTGCTGAGCACAGGCGCACTCTTTTTCGGAAAGCTGAAACTCGCACTCCTCATCAATTAGCTTTTCACGCTCTACTGGGGGTATGGAATCAACAAGGATTTCCTGGTGGGTTCCGGGTTTCAGCACCTCAACGGGTTTACGATTCTCTACGCGGGGTTCGGGCTGATCATCGCGGCAGTGGCCTTGATCAGCCTCATCACCGAGCGTGGGCACAAGTAGGCATGGACTCGTCCGGTAAACCCTGAAGGTCTCGGTTCGTGGCGTGAGCACCGTACCAGGACAGGAAAAATCCAGAAAAGCAAAAAGTTTGATTGACTATCCGGAAAAGAAGATTAAAATGAATTTGTCTAATGAGGCCCGTGCTTGTTGGCGGGCTCTTTTCCTTCTGAGGGAGTACCTATTCGCTGAGATCTTTTTGGACCTGTTCCCGTTTTCCGGTGTTCAGAACCCATCTTTAAAGATTGCATGAAGTGCCGCACGGACGGCCAGAGCCGCTCCTGACGTGCGAAAACTCGCCAGATTAAGAATAGCGTATTCCGGCAACAACAAGCTGAGTCCGTCGAGTCATAAATTCGATGACATATTTATTCCCTCAGGACTGGGTGCGGTTCGACAGGCTCTTCGACACGCTCAGGGTCCTGAGCAACGTCGAGGCACGCACCGCTCTGAGTTTATCGATGGGCTGAGGGAGCCATTTCTCGGGCTCCGGGTTGCCGAATACGACGCGGTATTTGCGACTCGAAGCACGGAGCCAGGCAAAGAGGTGTCTTAGGGCAAAGTCTTAGGACGGTCTCAGGGGAAGGTGTCTGTGAGGACGCGCTCTATGGGGGGGCTGCGCCCGAAAAACAAACACAATAGGTGGAGACGGTAAACGCTATGAGAGAACAAAGGTTTGGCCAACGGATGAATCAGCAATCCAGGAACAGAAAAAAAGCGCCCAAGCACAGAGTGAACAACGAGGACCGGAGTCTCGGACTCATCGGCAAGAGGTTCGGTGACCTCGTTGTTCTCAGAAGATCGAGAAGCGGCAGGGTGGGCGCTTGGATCGCCAAATGCGACTGCGGAAAACTTGCCCTGGTGTATGATTACCTTCTCAAGAGCGGTGACACCAAGAACTGCGGATGTAACCCAGCAACCCAAGAACTGACCGTCTGATGGCGTCCTGCCGAATTTCTCTAGTGCACGGGTTGTGTGCGCAAACAAAACGAGCATTCCTATCGCCGGGCCAGGTTCCAAGTCCCTGAAAAATCGATCCTGAGGGGCTGTGATGCATTATGTCTTGATCCAGGGTCCTTCTTATCGCAATCTGGATTTTGAGGCCAGGGAGAAGGTCCGTGAGAAGCTGAGGGAGAACCTGGAAGCCCATGGGATTCGATTCCTGCAATACGACTGGGTGTGGGATGAGGAAGACCGCTGTCTCCTCCTGGTGGGCCAGTACGAGAAGATGGAAGACGCACGGCACTGGATCAGGGCGTTGGAGACGATGGGGTTTCTCGTCGTGACACGAACTCATTTGCCGGGAGAGGAAACGGAGAGGACGACCAGGACAGGGATCAAACTCGCCCTGAGACCGGTGCGGACTAAAGACAGAGAGCTCCTGCGCTTCTTTGCTGAATCTCTTTCTGAAGAAGACCTCTACTTCCGGTTTTTCAGGCACATCGAGCCCTCCGAGCGGCTGTTGACTAGACTCCTCGATATCGATCCTACCAAACAGATCGCCGTCCTGGCGCTGATCGGAAGCGGAGAGACGGAGAAAATTGTCGGCGTAGGCCGCTGCTTCATTGACCGCGAAAAAAAGACCGCCGAGTTGGTCCTCACCGTAGGGAGTGAATACCACAACAAAGGCATCGGCCGTGAGCTTCTGCTCCATCTGATCTCCCTTGCGAGAGAGCGGGGACTCAAAGGCTTGACGGCACAGGTTCTGGTAGACAACGCGGCTATTCTTCGCCTTCTCAGATCCTTCGAAGGAATTGAGTACGATATCCAGAGGAGGGTGGAGGAGGGGGTGTTCTATCTGGAAATGGCCTTCACGTAGGGAGAGTGTGGATGAGATACTATGTTTTTCTTGACGGCTATGGCAACGCGAAGAAAGCCGTCGGCGAGGAGGACCTAGCCACATTCTATGGGAACGACCCGGATTCGTTCCTTAAGGAAATGCTCGGGAGCAGAGCAGGGGAGGGGAGTCTCGGGGGTAAGGGCTATGTTTCCGTGGTCAACTTTGATACCGAGCAGGAAAGGGACGACTACCTCGAAACCCTGGACGAGAAGATCTCGAGTTACGGCGGTTGCCGATCCCAGTGCCAGTAGGTGTTCAATGAATCCTGCGAGAACCCCTGAGCCCTTTCGGAATGTCAGGATTCTCATAGATGAAGTTGTTCAAATTGCTTGCCGCCACCGAATCTTCTGGCAAACAGGCTAATGCTTTCTCCCAAGCCCCCTTTGCTTCCGGATATTGCTTCAGATCATAATAGGCTGTGCCGAGATTATTCCACGCCTCATTAAGATTGCTCACAAGGGGAGAACATGCAAGTTGGTGGGTGACAGGCGTCCGCGGCGTAGCCCGCAGGGCGAAGACTTCGGCACAGTTCCGCTTGGCTTCGCCACAGATGCCCCGTGCGGAAGCGCGGGGAGCTTCACGTGTGCCCGGCGTGACTACTCTCCGCGTTGATGCGTTTGTTGTGTTACAGCTGCGGCACCCGCAGTTTGGAAGCCGACCTGGAATCCGACGGGCTGTTCGGCCACGTAGTTCAGTTTCTCAAATCCGATTACGTGGCCTTCTCTGTTTTTCATTAGGATGACTTCCTCTCCCGTCTCCTCGCATACATACTCATCCCTAGGATTTCCAAACCATACCGTCAGAGTATTTCCGATCTCGTCGTAAAGAACTTTCACTTCGGCCATATTTGCTCACCTTCCTTCACTACATCGGTTGGGTAGGTTGTGATTACAAACCCTTCACCGTCTAGGCGCTTGGCGACTACGCAGACCCATCGCGCACACCTTCTGATCGGTAAAAGAGGTAAACGGTCGGATCGCTCTTGCTCCTCCTGATTTCCTCTGGCATGGCCAGGGTAGCCCGAACGACCTCCTCGCGCCCGGCCATCACCGGGTGTTTGATCTTGACGATCATCTCCCAGTGGGCGCGGGTGATTCTCATGCGAAAGCCGATCGGGTCTCTACCTCCCATAATGTCTCGCCCGTCATTGGCGCAGCCATTAAGCCCACCTCATCGTTTTCTTTCCCGCAAAATATCAGTCTGGGAGTCGCCTCCGCAATCCCCGGAGCTTTTCGGGGAAAGCCTGACAGGCCGCGATTCCTAGCCCATTGCCCGTAGGATACCCATATGGAGCACTGGCACCGGTTCCCAGTATGAAAACGGTTTCTTCCTCAATCATTATGAAGTACCTCGGAGAGATTTAGAAATCAAAAAGAATTAAATGGCGGTTGGAAATGCGGTTGGAATTCTATTCTTAGCCATGAAAAATAGGGTCTCGAAATTTCCGAAAACCATAATGATTTGAAGTGGTGGGCGATGTGCGACTCGAACGCACGGCCTTTGGTTCCGGAGACCAACGCTCTATCCACCTGAGCTAATCGCCCACAAGATAATGTAACAGGATGCTGAAAAGCACCATCCATTCGTCACTCCCGCGCAGGCGGGAGTCCAGAAGATCCGAAAAAGACTGGATTCCCGCCTGCGCGGGAATGACAGCGAAGAAGGGAGGCTCGGCTTTTCAACAACCCTGCAAAAATATTTAGCAGGTTTGGGGGGAGAGGTCAACACGGAAATAAGGAGTCTCTCACGGAGAAGGATAAAGGAAAAAGGACAAAGGAATATCAGGATTTTTCGCCCCGAAGAAAACAGGGGCTCGAAATGACAGTGCAAGAGAACACCGTCTGCAAAAATGGCGGAAAAGACCGGAGGAAGGGACGAATGACAAAAGAGAGAAAATCAGAGACAGAGAACTCAGAATAAATGAGACTGGATTCCGGCTGGAGTTTATCCGCCTCAGGCGGGCCGGAATGACGGAAATGGGTTCGGGAAACAAAGCTGAAGGCTGACCGCGGAGAGCTGAAAGCCGGCTATTTGCTCAGAGGAAAGTAGAACATGCCCTTGTCGA
>JALOPA010000775.1 GCA_025454125.1 Thermodesulfobacteriota bacterium | reverse complement strand
GGATGTGCTCATTTACTCGGGAGCCAAGTTCCTTTGCCCTGTGGCCGGAACCATCACCCTGATGCCCGGAACCTCGTCCGACCCGGCCTTCCGCAGAGTCGACGTGGATGTCAAGACAGGCAAAGTGAAGGGGTTGTTCTAAGCACAGCAAAGAACAGAAATGCGTTCATTCATCAGGGGGCCTTCGGGCCCCCTGTTTTGTTTCCAGCCCGCAGGTCTTGCCGGAACGATCGCTATTGCCTGAGACCGGTCTTTGCCATTGACCGATAAATCCCAAACACGTATATTCGCCAACAACAGAAGGGAGTTTTTGGCTGCAAAGCAGTTGCTCCTTCCGATCGTCCTGTTCCTTTTAAAGTGGGGGCGCGCGGTGGGCTTCGCGAGTAGAACGATAACCTAGAACCTGGTGGAGGTGTCGAAAATGCGTAGAATACTGGTGACAGGTGCGGCCGGTCAGATAGGGTCGGAACTCACCCTGGCGTTGCGGGAAGTCCACGGGAGTGACAAGGTGGTCGCGGTCGCTCATGTGACGAAACCCAGCCAGGAGCTTTTGGAATCAGGGCCATGCGCTTTCTTTGATTGCACGGAAGCGGAAACGACAAGCGAAATCATCAGCAAGTACAAGGTGGACACGATTTATCATCTGGCCTCTCTGCTTTCTGCAGTGGGCGAAAGGGACCCCCAAAAAGCCTGGGACGTGAACATGAACGGCCTTCTCAATGTTCTCGAAGCGGCCCGTGAATGCAAGTGCGCGGTTTTCTATCCAAGCTCGATTGCAGCGTTCAGTCCGACAGCTCCCAAAGACAAGACTCCTCAGGTCACCCTTCAGCGACCGGCTACGATCTACGGGGTCACCAAGGTGGCTGGAGAACTTCTTTGTGACTACTATTTCAAACGATTCGGGGTCGATACGCGAGGGGTTCGGTACCCGGGACTCATTTCTTACAAAACCCTGCCCGGCGGCGGAACCACGGATTATGCCGTGCAGATCTACTATGACGCGGTGCAAGGCAAAGCATTCACCTGCTATTTGAAACCGGGGACCTATATGGACATGATGTATATGCATGGAAGCCGATCCCGGCCGGCTGAGATACAGAAATGCCTACAACATCGGGGCGATGAGTTTTGCGCCGGAGATCATTGCCGCTCAAATCCAGAAGGAAATCCCTTCCTTTAAAATGGAGTTCCAGATCGATCCCCTCAGACAAGCCATAGCGGATTCCTGGCCCAACAGTATGGATGACTCTGCGGCGCGAGAGGATTGGAATTGGAAGCCGGACTATGACCTCGAATCCATGACCAAGGACATGATCGACAAGCTCTCCCTGAAGCTGCTGGGGAAACAGCACCAGAAGACCAAGTAGGCATCTTCCGTGTCCGCTAAAGGATCTGGACGGTTTCGAGCACGCGGGGTCTGGTTTCGAGAGGCTGGTTCTGGCGAAGAGCTTTTTGGTAAAGCTCTTTCCCGAGGAGGGCAGCGCCGCTGGCCACCCTGTCGGCTAAAGATCGGTGCACCCCGGCGATCAGATCGGGAACAGGAGTGCCTTCAGCCAGTCGAGCGGCCACCTCCTGCTGGGCCCAGATGGTGCAGATGTTGCTGATCTGAGCGGGGCTGGTGCTCTGAAGGGATACGTCTCCCATTTGCTCCAACTTCAACCCTACGGTGTCGGCGATCACCTCGACAAAACGGCCGCTTCCTGCGGCACACTTGTCGTTCATGATGAAATTGGTGACTCTTCCGTTGTTGTCGATCGTAATGGCTTTGCTGTCCTGGCCTCCGATGTCCACAATGGTTCTTGCTTGTGGAAAGAGACTGCTGACCCCCTTGGCGTGGCAGCTGATCTCTGTGACCTGCTTGTCGGCAAAGGGGACATTGATGCGTCCGTACCCTGTGGAGACGATGTAGGTCATGGAGTCGAAGGAGAGGCCTGCTTTGCGCAACGCTTCTTCCATGACCTTGTTGGCGAGCCTTCTCTGCTCAGGGCCGGTAGGGCCGATGACCGAGGCGATCACCCCCTCTTCGAGGATGACCGCCTTGGTCATGGTGGACCCGATGTCGATGCCTGCAAAATACTGGGTCATTCTATTCTGCTCTGTTCTGCCGGATCGACTCCAGGGTTTCGATGAAGGCGTCGATCTTGTTTCGCGTGTCCACTTCGGAATAGGACGTGATGTCGATGATGTCGCTCTCCAGAATCAGGGAGGGAAGTTCCCTGTAGGTTTTCTCCTTCTTGCCGTTCGTGACCACGTAGAGCGGAATGGGTTTGTAGATCTTCCCCAGCTGATGGAGCTGCCAGATGAGACCCACATGCCAGGTCCTGCAGGAGAACGCCTCGTGCATGACCACGCCGTCGATCTTGTAATTCTCGATGAGGCTGATCAGTCGCTCCACATCGGGCTCCGAGCCGGGCCTCTTTCGGGCTTTGTCATACCAGAAGGTCCAGTACCCGAGCCACCTCCACGCGAGATGCTCGATGGGATCTTTTGTTTCAGGAATGTCCATCTCGTAGAGAGGCGCGACCATCCGGTAGGTGGTCTCCGCCGGGAAACAGGCGCCCTTGCTGTTGAAATAGTTGAAATCGCTCAAGGCAAACCAGGCGGGCAGACCCCCGCCCCAGAGCAATCGGTACTTCTCGTTCTCCACCTCGCCCTCTTTCTTGGCGATTTTTTCTTTCAATTCTTTGTTCAGGCTCTCGAAGAAGTTGTAGGAGTCCTGGGTGCCCATCATGAAGTTGATGGGAACCATGGTGTTCATGGCATCTCCGGTGCCCATGGGGCAGGGCACGGCTCTTCGCAGCTCATAGGTTTCATGGATCAGGTTCCAGGTGCGATCGCTCAGATCCACCAACTCTCTCAGCCGGTCATAATCCATTTTCTTGCCTGTCCGCTCCTCCACGAACTTGACCAGGCCGCGCAGTTCCTTGACGATGTACTGGTGATAGTACCCCCAAACCTCCCGGTGATCCTGATCTCTTTCAAAGAGAGGATAGGGCAAGTCCATGTTGTAGATGGGCACATCCGGCATGTACTGCTGGGAGGCCTGATACCACTTGGCCCTTGGGTCGCAGAGGATCTGGCCCGTGGAGATCATGAA
>JALOPA010000168.1 GCA_025454125.1 Thermodesulfobacteriota bacterium | reverse complement strand
GATTTCGGATTCGTTCAAGGTTTTATGCTGTAATCTGGCAGAACCGAGGGAGACCAACCCATGTCAAAACCAGAAGAAATGTGGCAGTGCCAAACGACCAATTGCGGTTACATCTATGACCCGGACCGGGGGGACAGAAAGGGCAGGGTTCCCAAGGGAACCCGCTTCGAAGACCTGCCTGACGATTGGAAATGCCCGGTGTGCGGCGCAGGCAAAAAGATGTTTCGACCTCTTGCGGGACCGGGCTCTGTGGCGGCTGAAGCTCATTCGGGCTGAGCAAGGCCGTCCGGACTGACGCCCCTAAACCGTGTGGATATGACTTGACATGCCCGGTCTTGTGGATAGATTGAGAATCATTCCTATTAACATCGAGCCGGGCCGATTTGAACTCTGATCAAAAATACAGAATGACTCACCAACGTGAGGTGATCCTTGAAGAGATTAAGAAGGATCCCTCCCATCCTACGGCGGATGAGATCTATGAGCGGGTCAGGAAAAGGCTTCCGAGAATCAGCATGGGAACAGTTTACCGCAACCTGGACATCCTTTCCTCGTGCGGGCTGATCCACAGGCTGGAACCGGGGTTGCCTCAGATGCGGTTTGATTCTGTGATCCGGGATCATTACCACATCACCTGCCTGCAATGCGGGAAGATAGAAGATGCCCCTATCGAACCTTCTGACAATGCACTTGAAAACCTGGAAAATGCGCTTGGACGGCTGACCAAGCACGGTATTTTCGGGCACAAACTCGATTTTGTGGGACTCTGCAAAGAGTGTTTGCAGAAAGAAAACGAAACCCAAGACAAAGAGAAGCACGATCAGGAAGAATCGTGAAGGAGGACTCGAATGGAAGAGAGAAAAGGAGTGATCACGTTTATGGGCAATCCCCTGACCCTCTTGGGGCCTTCCCTCAAGGTCGGGGACAAAGCGCCTAACTTCACCGTTCTGGACAACGCCCTCAACCCTGTCCAACTGTCTTCTTACAAAGGAAAAGTCTGCATTCTGTCCTCAGTCCCGTCCCTCGATACGCCGGTGTGTGACCTGGAAACACGCAGGTTCAACCAGGAGGCCGCAACTCTCGGGCCGGATGTCGCTGTGCTGACGGTGAGCATGGATCTGCCCTTTGCCCAGAAACGATGGTGCGGTGCCGCAGGAGTCGACAAGGTGACGACACTGTCGGATCACCGCGATGCGTCCTTTGGAACGGCCTACGGCACGCTGATCAAAGAGCTCCGTCTGTTGGCGCGATGCGTCTTTGTGGTGGATCGTGAGGGGGTCATTCGGTACATCCAGATCGTCAAAGAGGTCACACAGGAGCCTGATTACGCTGCGGTCGTGGATGCGGTGAAAAAGCTTCTCAAGAAATGACGAACCACGCGTCTGTCATCGGGAGTTTACAAGAAAGCAGACTCAAAAGATTTCTAAGTGCGGCGTCACTCCGGTGAAAACCGGAGTCCAGGACCTTTGCTACTCCATGGAAAACTGGATTCCGGCCTTCGCCGGAATGACGGGCAACGGGCTTTGGGGATTTTCTACAGAAGCATCAATAGCGGATAGCAACTAACCCTTACCGTTTTCGAACCAAGGAGGAAGAACCATGGCGGAAAGACTGGAAGTCTACAAGTGTGATTTGTGCGGCAACATCGTCGAGGTGTTGAACGGAGGAAAAGGAGAACTCGTGTGCTGCGGTCAGCCCATGAAGCTGATGAAAGAAAACACCGTGGACGCGGCAAAAGAAAAACACGTGCCTGTGATCGAAAAGATCGCCGGCGGCTACAAGGTGACATGGAAGAAAAGCACTACATCCAGTGGATCGAGCTGATCGCCGACGGGGAAGCCTATCGCCATTTCCTGAAGCCGGGCATGGCGCCTGAGGCGACCTTTAAGATCGATGCGGCCAAGGTTACCGCCCGCGAGTACTGCAACCTCCATGGCCTCTGGAAGGCCTAGGCCGAGCTTATCCGGAAACAACGCTTTCCGGATAAGCGCTATCAGCGCTCAGCCTTCAGCAATCAGCTTTGTCGAGCTGAACGCTGAAAGCTTAGAGCCGAAAGCCCGGATGGTTGAGGGCATGGGAGCATGAAAAAATGCCCGGGCTGGAAGCAACCCTTATCCAAGCGAACAAGGAGATAAACCCATGGCCGATTGGAAATGCAACAAGTGCGGCTACACGCTGAAGGCGGACAAACCGCCCGAGAAATGCCCATCGTGTAATCAGAAGTGCGAGTTCCTGGACGTGTCCTGCTACATTCCGGAGTGCGGCATGTCCGGTACGGATACGAGGTTGAAATAATCCGACGCAGGAGGACGAGAAATGTCCAAGAAAAAGTACCGCGTGCGGGCGGAGTGCCCCGCTTGCGCTTGCGGCGATGTCACTTTTCTCGGCCCTGAAAAGCTGAGGGAGAAATTCATCGGCGATGAAAAGGAGATCGATATCCTTTGCCCCATGTGCGGAACCAAGCACAAAGGGAAACTTGAGGAAGAGAAGGAATAGGTGGAGGGGAGGGGAAA
Organism: Thermodesulfobacteriota bacterium; assembly: GCA_025454125.1. Next base: position 5,000 of record JALOPA010000168.1, on the reverse strand, counting down.
ATGGGTAAAGCGATCGTCGTCTATTCGACGAGGACAGGGGAGACGAAGCAGATTGCGGATCTGATTGCTGAAGGAATCCGGATGCAGGGGTCCGAAGCGAATGTGGTCAGTGTCACGACAGTGAAAAAGGATGCCGATCTCCAAGGCTATGACGCCTATGTGTTCGGGTCTGCCACCTATCACGGTGAGATGATGATGCCCATGAAGACCATGCTCTTTATGGGGGAGAAGGCCGGACTCGAGGGCAAGGTCGGCGGGGCTTTCGGAGCTTTTGGCTGGAGCGGCGAGGCACCGGACCGCATCTTCGACACCATGAAGAACATTTTCAAGATGAACATGGTCAGCGGCCCGCTCAGGCTGAAATCCGCTTCCCTGGGAGGCGGTGTCCAGATGGCGCAGGACTACGGCAAGCAGGTGGCGAAAAAGCTGGGCTGAACGCAGATAAACGACCGCCGACGGCCGCCCACCGACCGCCGATACACGAAAGGGTAAGGACCGCGGACGGTTGACCCGCCACAAATACGGCGGGCAAGCCGCTGACCGCAGACAGGGTAAGACTAAAAGGCCTTGACACAGAACTGGTGGTGCGGTAAAAAACAGGCTCCTCACTGAAGAACACCCAAAAATAGGAGAAGAGCCATGACGACTCCCATGCATTGTCCCGGCATGCAGGACCTGAAGAATCTCAAGTCCTTTACCTGTAAGTGCCCGAATTGTGGGAAGGAAAAGGAAGTTTTTTCTGATGAGTTCAACCGGGAACACATCTGTTCCGGTTGCAAGAAACCCATTGATTTCACCAAGTGTACCCTCGAAGCTGAAGCATAACGAGGCGTTGAGGGCCTGGCTTCGATCCAGTTCCCAGACCAGGCTCGGGGCGCGCGAAAAAGCATCAATTATTTGTGATTTTTGTTTTCCGGACCTTTCCCCGGATGAAAGCCGGGGCCGTCCGGAAGGACAGAAAAGCTTATTCCCAGATTTTCCGAAGCCGTCCTCATTTAGGGGTTGATTTCGTGATCCGTTTTGAGTATGAAATCACCACACATCCTGCCGAAGAGCTCACCAAGCTCGTTTATTTCTGTTCAGATGAAGGGGAATGCGCTCTTAACGACCTGCCTCCTGACCAGCTAAGGCTGCTTGTCAAGCTCCTTAACCGAAGAGGCGATGAAGGATGGGAGTTGATCGAGATGTTCTTTGGGAAAGACGGCATCGTTGCTTTCTGGAAAAGGGCTCTTTAGTTTTTTTGTGCTTATTCGGAATAGTTACTAATATTCCCAGAAGGAATAGAAATCCACGAAGGAGGAGAAGGAATGGAGGAAGAAAAGGGAAAGAAGATTGAAAAGAAAGCTGAGAAAAAGGGGCTGAACATGAGAGATGTTACCATCTGCGATGCGACGGCCCAGATGCTTCGAAAAGCGGAAAGAGACGGGGTGGAGACGGCCTTTCATCGTGCCGCAGACATGAAAGCATGCCCCATCGGCGCGGATTCCGCGTGCTGCAAGCACTGCTCCATGGGACCCTGCCGCTTGAACTCCAAGGATCCATACTCTAAGGTGGGCGTTTGCGGAGCCACGATCGACACGATTCAGTCCAGGAATTTTGGCCGCATGGTGGCCTGCGGCGGCGCCGCCCACACGGACCATGGCATGAGCATGCTGGACCTTTTTAGAGAGGTCGTCAACGGCCATATCAAGGACTATCAGATCAAGGATACGACGAAGCTCGAAGAGGTAGCCAAGGAGCTCGGGATCGAGGTCGAGGGCCGCGAGATGAAAGAAATCGCGATGGATCTCTATCATGAACTCGAGAGGACCTACACTCAGGTGGAAGGTGAAATCCCTTTTGCCAAGAGAGTTCCCGCCAAGACCCTGGAGACATGGAGAAAGCACGGGGTCGTGCCTCGCGGCGCCATGAGAGAGCTCATGGAGCTCATGCACCGCACCCACATGGGCGTGGATCAAGACTACGAGAACCTCACCAAGCAGCTGAGTCGTACGGCCCTCTCAGACGGTTGGGGCGGCTCTATGGTGGCCACTGAAATTTCGGATATCCTTTTCGGCACACCTACTCCTGTCAGGACCGAAGTGAACATGGGCTGCCTGAAGGAAGATCAGGTCAACATCATCATTCACGGCCATGAACCCAACCTTTTTGAATCCGTGCTCGCCTCTGTAAATGACCCCAGCCTGATCCAGGCGGCCAAGGATGCCGGCGCCAAGGGGATCAACCTCGTGGGCATGTGCTGCTCCGGAGCGGAGATGCTCTCAAGACACGGTGTTCCCCATGCGGGCAACTTCATGTCCACCGAAGCGATCCTGGTGACAGGAGCGGTGGATGCCATGGGTGTGGATGTCCAGTGCATCAAGCAGGGACTGGCCAAGGTTGCGGAGTGCTACGGCACCAAGCTCTTCACCACCAACCCCCGCTGCCACCTTGAAGGGGTGGAGCACATCGAGTTCCATGAGCACAAGGCGAGAGAGTGCACGGATGCGATCGTTGAAAATGCCATCGTCCGGTTCAAGAACAGGAAGATGCCTATCGAGATCCCGAACATCAAAAGCATGGGGATTCACGGCTTCTCCCACGAGTACATCAACTATATGCTGGGCGGCACGTTCCGCGCGTCCTATACGCCGCTCAACGACAACATCATCAACGGCAGAATCCGCGGCGTTGCCGGCGTCGTGGGTTGCACCAATCCCAGGGTCAAACAGGATTGGGTCCACGTGGAACTGGTCAAAGAGCTCATCAAGAACGACATCCTGGTGGTTCAGACCGGATGTTCCCAGATCGCACTGGCCAAAGCAGGCTTGTACACTCCTGAGGCCGCACACCTGGCGGGACCTGGTTTGAAAGAGGTCTGCGAGACCGTGGGCATGCCGCCGGTTCTCGGCTTGGGATCCTGCGTGGACAACAGCCGAATTCTCACGGCCTGCGCCGAGATGGTGAAAGTGGGCGGGCTTGGAAACTGCATCGCCGATCTGCCTGTGGCCGGCGCGGCTCCGGAGTGGATGAGCGAGAAGGCCATCTGCATCGGCCAGTACTTCGTGGCCTCCGGCGTGTTCACCGTGTTCGGCGTCACCTTCCCGATCGTGGAGGGGACCAAGTTCCACAAACTCCTTTTCGACGGGCTGGAAGGGATGGGATTCGGCAAGTGGGGGTTTGCTATCGATCCTTATGAGATGGCCCAGATGATGATCGACCACATCAATAAGAAGAGAAAAGCCCTCGGACTGGACAAGGGAAAAGAGAGGGTGCTCATGGACATGGCGGCCAGGCAGAAACTGGAAGCCGCGTAATCGCTCTTGTCATTTATTCGGTTTTCGTTTTATGCTCTCTTTCGGGGGAGGGAAGGCGGGCCTTCCCTCCCCTTTGCATTCCTGAACCCCTCTGCGGGCCATGAAACCGGAAATGGAAGACAGGGACAAACACATTGATGAACTGACTGTGTTAAAGGGCGCCGTTGAAAACACCAACGAAGCCTTTGTCACCATCGACCGTAGCCAAAAAGTTCTTTTTTTCAACAAGGCGGCGGAAAAGATCTTCGGCTATTCCAGAGAAGAGGTTCTGGGCCGGGATCTCGATGTGATCATGTCGCCCAAGTGCAGCCGGGACCATCACCGGGCTGTGGCCCGCTACATCGAAACCGGCGTGCCCAGGCGAATCGGCCACCACACGGAAATCATGGCCGTGCGCAAGAACGGTGAAACCTTCCCTGCGGACATCTCCTTTTCCATCTCCCGCGAAGACGGGGCGTTCTATTTCACGGCCACGGTGCGGGATCTCACGGAAACAAAAGCCCTTCAAGAGCGGATCAATCGGGCGGAACGCCTTGCTGCGCTCGGCCAGGTGGTGGCAGAGATCAGCCACGAAATAAAGAATCCCCTGATGATGATCGGCGGGTTTGCCAGGCAGTTGGTCAAAGAGAGCAAAGACGAAAAAATCCTGACCAAGCTCAACATCATCGTCGGCGAAGTCCAAAGGCTCGAGAATCTCCTCAAGGAGATGAGGGAGCTCTATCTGGCCCGCGCTCCGGAGTTAGAGGAGGTGGACATCAATGCGCTGCTCAAGCACGTCCATGACCTCATCCGGCAAGACTGCGATAAACGCGGCATCCGCCTTGAGTTGAAAGCCGATCAGAAAGAGGTCTATGTCCGGGGAGATAGAGCCAGACTCGAACAGGTGCTGCTGAATCTGGCGAAAAATGCGATCGAAGCCATGGATCAGGGAAGGAGAATTTCTTTTGCCTCAGGCTTGAAGCAAGGCCTCGTGAAGATTAGTATATCGGATACTGGTGTGGGGATACCGGAAGAAGCAAAGGGGAAAATATTTTCTCCTTTCTACTCCACCAAGAAGCAAGGAACGGGGCTCGGGCTGAGCATCTGCAAGAGAATCATCGAGGATCACCCGGGCAGTTCTTTGGCTTTCACCAGCGAAAAAGGGAAAGGATCGACTTTTGTCATTACCATGCCTGTCTCTCGGTCTGAAAAGGGCCAGGGCGATTGAATTGAATGGAGGATGCTGCCTATGAAGCCGTTTGAGGTCGCAAAAGGAATCTACTGGGTTGGGGCTATTGATTGGAACATCAGAGATTTTCACGGGTATTCCACGAAGCAGGGGACGACCTACAATTCGTTTCTGATCATGGATGAAAAGATCACCCTGGTGGATGCGGTCAAAAAGGAGTTTGCCGACGAACTGATCGAACGGATCAGCCAGGTCGTGGAACCGAAGAAAATAGATTACGTCATCAGCAATCACACGGAGATGGACCATTCCGGCGGTCTCGCACGGGTGATGCACCGCATCGGTGAAGACAAACCCGTGTATTGCTCGAAGGCGGGCCACAAGAATCTGACCAAGCATTTTCAGCAGAAGTGGAACTACAAACCCGTGGAAGACGGCGGCCAGCTCAACCTGGGGAAAAGGAACTTGGTCTTCATGGAAACGAGAATGGTTCACTGGCCGGACAGCATGTTCACCTATGCCAAAGAAGACAAGAT
>JALOPA010000167.1 GCA_025454125.1 Thermodesulfobacteriota bacterium | reverse complement strand
CCCACGAGGACCTGAGTGCGGCCCTGCTCAGGGAGGGGTTGAAGAACCTGAGAAAAAGCTACAGGGGCCGGCTCTTCATCGAGGTGATGCTCCTGTCCGGGATCAATGACCGTGAAGAGGAGATCGAATCGCTGCGGCAAGCGATTCTGGAGATCGCGCCGGACAAAGTCCAGTTGAACACGGTGGTGCGGCCGCCGGCCGATGCAAAGGCCATCCCCCTTGACAGGAAAAAGCTGGAGGTTGTAAATGATGTATTTGGGCCAAGGGCGGAGATCATCGCCACGGCGCCGATCAGGGGAAGACCGCACTTTCTGGGGACCCTGACGGCAGCGGTTCTTGAGATGGCCCAGCGAAGACCCGTGACGGTGGAGGATGTGGTCGGAGCATTGAATGCCTCTGTTCAGGACGTGGAGAGCAGTGTGGCGGCGCTCACGGGCAAAGGGAAACTTCGCAAACAATCCCATCTGGGGAAGGACTACTATACGGCCTAGCCGGCGGTCCCAAAAGGATGTTGTCATCTCGACCCCTTCGAGTACCTCAGGGTAAACTCCGGGAGAGATCTTTCAAGTGCGCTGGACGGAAAGATTTCTCTCCCGCTCTGCAAGCGGGATCGAAAGGACATTTCATTCAAGGCAGCTTCGAGATACGACAGCGGGAGCGGAACGGGAAAAGATCATGGCAAGCGACAGCTGTTACGTGGGAATCGATGCAGGCTCAGTCAGTCTGAACGCGATTGCCATCAATCAGGACAAGAAAGTCCTCTATGAGGCGCCCTATAAGCGGCATATGGGCAAAGTGGCGGAAGAGACCCTGGCTCTGATCCAGGACCTTCAGCAACGGCTGGGGCAGGATCGCATCCGGGCCTTTGCGTTCACGGGGAATCACGGCCAAAAGATCAGCGAGCGGGCCGGAGGGTTCTACGAGTTTGAGACCATCAGCCAGGTCCTCGGTTCCCTGTTTCTGAAACCGGACGCGAAAACCGTCATCAGCATGGGAGGCCAGGACACCGCCCTGTTCCAGGTCCACCATGACTCGAAGGGATGGGAACTCGAGTACTTCAACACCAACGGACCCTGTGCCTCCGGTACAGGGTCCTTCATTGACCAGCAGGCGCAGCGCCTGGCGACTTCTATCTACTCGTCTGAGAAGAGCAGCTTTTCGAACCGGATCGACAAGATCCTCAGAGACTTCATCACCCTCGGGCTCCAGAGCGACAAACCGGCCAACGTGGCTTGCCGCTGCACGGTGTTCACCAAGTCGGACATGATTCATCTCCAGAACAAGGGAGAAAGGCTTCAGGACATCATCTATGGCCTCCATGTTGGAAACGCCAGAAACTACATGAGCACCATCGTTTCCAACCGGACCCTGGAAAACCCGATTCTCTTCATCGGGGGCCTCTCCCTCAACGAACTGCAGGTGAGGGCCTTCAAGGCCTATTTCCCTGAACTCCTTGTGCCGTCCCACAGCACCTCGGTGGGGGCCCTGGGGGTCGCGCTCCGCGCGCTCGAGACCGGAGTCGAGAACCATCTGAACCTGGAAGCGCTGCGGAGCGGAGAGACAGCGGATCAAGAGAAACTCCCGGTCGCGGCGAAACTCCAGATCAAGGAAACCCTCTTCCCTGAAAACAATGACCTGCCCCGTCTGGGTTTCGGCAAGAAAATACCCGTGGTCTTGGGAATCGACATCGGCTCCACCACAACGAAGTACGCCCTGGTCACGGAAGACCGTCAAATCATCGACAAGAGCTATGTTCATACCCAGGGCAAACCGATCGAAGTCACCCAGAAGCTCCTGAAAAGAATCGCCGACGGGCTGGGAGACCGTGTGGAGATCCTGGGCGTGGCCACGACCGGTTCAGGAAGAAACGTGGTGGGCGACTTTCTGAACGCGGACCTGATCATCGACGAGATCACGGCGCACGCCCGGGGAGCCGTGGAGATCAATCGCGACATTGACACGATCTTTGAAATCGGCGGTCAGGATTCCAAGTACATCTCCATCACCAACGCCAATCCCCTGGATTTTGACATGAACAAGGTCTGTGCCGCAGGCACGGGAAGCTTTCTTCACGAGCTGGCCAACAAGCACGGAATCAACATCGTGGGCGAGTTTCAGGAAATCGCCCTGTCCTCGGATCGGCCCGTGAAACTGGCCGAGCGCTGCACCGTGTTCATGGAATCGGATATGGTGTCGTACCACCAGAAGGGCGTGGCCAGGGAGGACCTCATCGGCGGCCTCTGCTACGCCATCGTTCACAACTACCTCAACCGGGTGGTAGGGAAGAGAAAGATCGGCGACAAGGTCATGTTCCTGGGCGGGCCGTCCCTCAACAAAGGGGTGGTGGCGGCCTTCGAAGATGTGCTGGGCCGGGGCCTGATCGTGCCGAAGCACAGGGAAGTGCTGGGGGCCTTTGGGGCGGCCGTTTGCCTCCAGGAAAAGATCGCGCAGGAGAAGAGGGAAAAGAGCACGTTCCGGGGTCTGACCAGCGCCATCGGGGACCGCATGGACTACGCGGAGAAGGTCTGCACCGCGGACGTGAACTGCCACAACCAGTGCAAGCTCAAGATCTACGACTTTGACGGCCGCAAGAGCGTCTGGGGAGGAGAGTGCGGCCGGTACGAGGTGATCCGGAGCAAGGGAAAGAAACAGGAAAACCTTTTCAAGCTCCGCGAGGAGATGTGGACCGGCGCCATGTCGGGAGTGATGGAGGAACTCCAGGAGTCGCCTCTCCTGGAAGTGGAAGGCCGGCCCACGGTGGGAATGCAGAGAGCCCTGTACACGCTCCAGACCGGCGTGATGTGGGCTCACTTTTTCGACAGGCTCGGGTATCGTCTGGTTCTGACCCCCTTCACCAACAGCCGGATTTCGAGTTCCGGGATTGAGTCCATGACCGCGGAAACCTGCTACCCCATCAAGGTGTCCCACGGTCACGTGAAAGAGCTCGCGGGAAAGACGCGATTTCTTTTCCTCCCCAGCATCGTGAACATGGCCACGCCGACCGAAGAGGAAACAGGGTTTTTCTGCCCTCTGGTGCAGGCGAACCAGTACATGGTGAGGGCGGCGCTGGATCTGGACATGGAGCGGGTGCTGAACCCCATCCTCCATTTCAAGTATGACCTGCCCACCCTGGCCCTGGAGCTGTCCGAGCAGGTGGGAGGCAAACTGGGCCGAAACCGGCGCCGGATCCAGGAGGCCCTGGAAGCGGGCTGGAGCGAGCAGAGGAAGTTCACGGAGGCCCTGCTCCGGAAGGGGAAAGCGGTTCTGGACGCTCATGACCCGTTAGAGCCCATGGTGGTGGTGACGGGCCGGCCTTACAATCTCTACGACGAGAGGCTCAACTTGCGCCTGGGGCAGAACCTGGCCAAGATCGGGGTCGCGGCCATGCCCATGGAGTTCATCGACGCCTCGTCCATTGATCTCAGCGACTTTCCGAACATGTACTGGGGGCTTGGCGCGCAAATCCTCCGGGTGGCGAAGTTCGTCAAGAGCCAGCCCAATTTCTTTGGGCTTCACATGACCAATTTCAGCTGCGGCGCCGATTCCTTCATCGAACACTTTTACAAGTTCATCATGCAGGAGAAACCGTATCTGATTCTCGAACTCGACGAGCACAGTGCCGTGGCCGGAGTGATGACACGGCTCGAAGCCTTCAGAAACGTGATCGAAAACACCATGCGCAAGCAGGGAAACGATGCGTTTGTCTATCTGGAGGCATCCAACTGAGGCGACCATGGAAGCAGAAACCCGGCAAACCTTTCGCTCTCTGACGGAAAACGTCGGAGCCTTCAGGCTGAAGGACAAGACCTTTCTCATTCCCCAGATGAACCGGATCGGCGGGCTGATCCTGGCCGGCGCGTTCAGGAGCTTCGGGGTCCATGCCGTGCTCATGGACACTTACGAAGGCCTGGATCTGGGAAAAGCCTTTACCTCGGGCAAGGAGTGCTTCCCCTGTCAGGTGACGACAGGCGATATTCTGCTGTTCCTCAAGAAAGAGAAGGAAAGGCTGGGCAAGGACTTTGACCCGGACCGCTACATTTATTTCATGCCCGAGGCCCAGGGGCCCTGCCGGTTCGGCATGTACAACAAGTACCAACGCATCGTTCTGGACTCCTTTCCCGAGCTGGAAAAGCTCAAAATCGGCTCCCTCACCTCCAAGAACTCCTACGCCCTGGACGGCATGTTCGACGCGGAGCAGACCCGGGAGTTTCGGAAGGTGGGGTATCTCTCCGTGGTGGTATCCGATGTGCTCGACCGCCTGCTCTGGCGCGTGAGACCTTACGAGCGGCAGAAGGGGGCCGCGGATGCCTTTATCGAAAGCTCCAGCCACCGCATGGCTGAGGCGTTCGAACGGCACGGAGCGAAGAAGGACTTTGATCGGATTCTCGACGAACTCTCGCACATGATCCGGGAGGGCAAGCGACTCATCGACACCGCCGTCCCGCGGAAACCGCTCATCGGGATCGTGGGGGAGATCTATTTGAGGACCCACGTCCAGGCCAATCAGGACGTGATCCGGCTGCTGGAAAAACACGGGGCGGAAGTGGTCAACGCCTCCATCGCCGAGTGGGTCAACTACACCACCTACGACCGGATGCGGGAAGCGAAGATCAGCCTTCGCCTGAGCCTCAAGCAGCTTCAGGTGAGCCGGATCATGGACTCGCTCAAGAAGATCGTCTCCTACGGTGCGGACCTGTCCTACCAGCACTACCGTCAGGATCAGGTGTACAAGCGGGTCAAGCCTCTGCTGGATCTGGCCCAAGATCACCGGATCCAGCACATGGACGAGATCCTCGGCAGAGAGAAGATCTACTCCTTTGACGTGGGGACCGAGGCGTGTCTCAGCATTCCGGGGATCCTGGAGTATGTGCGCCAGGGCTGCAACGGGGTGGTCAATGTCTACCCCTTCACGTGCATGCCCAGCACCATCACCTCGTCCATCATCCGGCCCATCATGAACGAGAAGAAAGTCCCCTACCTCGACACGCCCTATGACGGATCTTTTCAACCCGGCCGCGAAGCGGCCATCCGGACGTTTATGTACCAGGCCCAGCAGCACTTCAAACGTCACGGGAGAAACGGAAGCTCATGAAGACAACCATGCTGATCAACGCCGTCGACCCTGAGGAATACAGGATCGCCTTTCTCAAGGACGGAACGCTCGACGCCTTCCAGATTGAAACGTCCACGGCCGAGCAGAAGGTGGGAAACATCTACAAGGGGACGGTGGAACGAATCGAGCCCAAGCTTCAGGCGTGCTTTGTGAACTTCGGCACGGACCGGAACGGATTCCTGGGCATGACGGACATCCACCCCGAGTACTATCATATGGATCTCTCCTCCTGGAGAGATCAGAACTATCCTCCCATTGAAAAGGCGCTGAAAAAAGGCCAGGAGCTGCTGGTGCAGGTCCTCAAGGAGATGCCGGGCCACAAAGGGGATCAGCTCACCACCTACATTTCCCTGGCCGGCCGGTTCATTGTCCTGACCCCGGGCCGAACCATCAACGGCGTGTCGCGCAAGATCGAGAACGAGGAGGAGAGGGAGCGGCTTAAGGCCTTCATGGTTCAACTCAAGCTGCCGGAGGATCTCGGGTACATTGTGCGGACCGTGGCTGCGGGCCAGAGCAAACGGGAGCTCTCCAAAGACGTGACCCGGCTGGTGAGAATGTGGAAGACCATGAGGGAGAAGGTGCCGGAGGCGCCGTCCCTCTCCCTGATTCACAAGGAACAGGATCTGTGTTTTCGAACGCT
>JALOPA010000166.1 GCA_025454125.1 Thermodesulfobacteriota bacterium | reverse complement strand
GACCGGACCTGGTTCTAATGGATGAACCGACCGAGGGCTTAGCCCCCCATGTGATCGATGACCTGAAAATCGCCTTCAAGAAGATCAGGGGACAGACCACGCTCATGATCATTGAACAGAATCTGCCGCTCACGGCCGAAGTCGCGGACCGTGTCTATGCGATGAAGGAAGGGAAGATCGTCGCCGAGATTGTGGATAGGCAAGAGATCAAAGACTTGAAGTTTGAGAAATACTTGTGAACGACCGTTTGGAGGTTTTGAGGACCATGAACAAGCTGCTTGAGTATCTTCGAGGTCCCTTTGTCCTGATTGTTCTCATTGTCGTTGCGCGGTATGTCTTCCCGTCCAAGATGACCTTCTTGGTCGAAATCACGACCTTCTCCATCTACATTATCGCCAACGACATTCTTTACGGATACATGGGGATGGTTTCCTTTGGGCAGCCCTTTTATCTGGGCGTGGGCGCCTACACCGCTGCCATCTATTTGGCTCACGTCGGGCACGATCCTCTGGTTGCCATTGTTCTTGCCATCCTGATGGGACTCGTGACCGGAGCCATTTTAGGCCCCGCCTACATCCGACTCCGGGGGGACTACTTCGCCTTAATCAACGCGGCATCTTGCGGCCTGGGGCTCTTTCTGGTGGAGAAGACCTTTCTGGCCTTTACACGGGGTGATGACGGTCTCTGGTACCGCTCCCGGATGAAGGCCACCCCTTTCCTTGACTTGAGAAAACCCGACGAGTTTTTCTGGTTTGCCATGATCGTTCTTTTCCTCGTCCTGGTCTGGTACACGTGGCTGAATCGCTCTACGCTCGGGGCTTCCTTTCGCGCGATCAAGGTCAACGAGAGCAAGATGAAATTCCTCGGGTACAACACCTTTGTGATCCGCTGGACCGGTTTCACGCTCAATTGCATTCTGGCTGCTCTTGCCGGCGCCATGTTCGCGGTCAACTATGGGTTCGTGAACCCCAGCATCACGGCCCCGGACCGTGCTGCGGAAGTTCTGGTCGCGACCCTGCTCGGGGGACCGGGAAGCATCTACGGGCCCTTCTTCGGCACGGTGGCGTTCATCGGGCTTCGGGACGTGGTGAGCGCCTTTGTCTCCCGTTGGGAACTGGCTATGGGAATTCTCACGATCATTGTCTGTTTCAAGTTCCGTGGAGGCGTCTGGGGGACGATTCAGCTCCTGGGCGGCAAGCTCAAGGGGCTGAGGGGAAGATCCTCCGCTCAAAGCGCGTGAATACTGTCATCGGGGAGTTCTGAACGAAGGAAGGAAATCGAACCATGCTAGAATTGTATGTCTCCTCTGTCATTTTGGGGCTGTGCATCAGCGGGATCCTGCTGCTCGTTTCCATCGGAATTTCCATCGGCTTTGGATTGATGCGGATCATCAACATGGAGCAGATGGTCTATTACACTTTTGGTGCCTATCTGACCTATGCGCTTGTCACCTGGACCGGAAACTTCTGGCTGGGGCTTCTGGTCGGCACCCTGGTGGCAGCGGCCGCGGGATTCCTTGTGGAGACCCAGTTGCTGCGCAGGGTTTACGGCAAGGAACTGATGTTCACCATGGTGGTCACCTTCAGCGTCTTCATGATCGGCATCGGCCTCATTCAATACGGCTTCGGCCTGGCGAGCAAACCGGTGGGCCAGCCTTTTGCAGCCAGCATCTCCCTCTTCGGAACGAGCGTTCCGGTTTACCGCCTCGTCGTGATCGTCATCAGTCTTGTGGTTTACGTTCTCATCCAGCTTTTTCTCAACAAAACCATTTTCGGCAAAGCCATCCGCGCCGGCATTGAGAACCCGGATCAGGTACAAGGTCTGGGGATCAACATCCGTCGCATCTTCACGATCACCTTTGTCGTGGCCAGCGGCCTTGCCGGTTTCGGAGGGTGCCTGCATTCGCCTTTGGTCGGGGTGAGACCCTACATGGGCTTTGACATGCTTCTCCTGGCCTTTATCACCGTGATTCTGGGCGGGCTGGGAAGCCTGAAAGGAACCCTGGTTTCCGCAGCCATTCTCGGCCAGGTGATCTCTGTGGGAGGAACCATTTACAGCCCCCTTTCGTCAGTGGGACCCTTTATCGTCATGTTCATCGTGATTCTGCTCAAGCCCACAGGGCTTTACGGCATCAAAGGAAAGGCTTTCGGCTTTGAAGAATAGAAGGGGATAAAAGCGATGACTGCACCCTATAAGAAGCTCTCGGACGTGGAATGGGAAGATCATTTCATGACCGACAAAGGCAAGATTCGGTGGATCTACACAAGAGAGAAAGACGACTCCCCCATTACGGTCATGCAGATCCGCCTTGAAAAAGGAGTCACCCTGCCTGATCACGTGCACAGGGACCAGCCGGATCTGATCTATGTGATCCAGGGCAAGGCCACCATGTTCATTGACGGGGTGGGCCTGTTTCCGGTGGAGCCGGGGATGGTGATCCAGGTCCCGCCGAACACCAAGCACGCCATTCGAAACGTGGAGCAAGAGTTGCTCATCTACAATGTCTTTGCTCCTGCGATGAAATACATGAAGGGCGGCAAATAGCGTTTGCCAGGGTACGATGTCATCGTGATCGGTGCCGGCATTGTGGGCACCATGATCGCACGGGAACTTTCAAAGCTAACGGGCCGATTTGCTCTGATCGAAAAGGAACCGTTCCCGTGCTTTGGCGTTTCCAAGGCCGGGCTCTCCCAGATCCATCTTCCTGACTTCTGCCCGCCCGGGTCTTTAAAGGGAAAACTCTGCGCCGATGCGCCCACCCGCTTCAAAGCCCTGAGCCGGGAATTGGATGTCACCTACCGCGAGGTGGGCGAACTGTGGCTTGCCTTGGAACCCGGCCACAGGATGAACCTGGAAGCCGCCAGGAGGAGAGGCGAATCACACGGAGCCAAGGGCTTTGAAATGATCGGCCCCGAAAAGATCAGGGAGCTGGAGCCTCACGTGACTCCCAAGGCGGTTGCCGCCCTATACGCAAAGGGGCTCGGGGTGGTGTATGTGCCGGAGTGGGGATTCGCCCTGGTGGAGAACGCGGTTCAGAACGGGGTCCATGTCCATCTGGAAACGCATGTCCAAGGGATCGCGAGAACGGAAGGCGGGACCTACCGGGTTTCGGCGTCCAACGGGGTATTTGAAACCAAGTATCTCATCAATGCCGCAGGCCTTCATGCGGATGAAATCGGCCGGATGGCGGGAGACACGGACATCCGCCTGGAACTGCGGAAAGGGACCATGGTGATCTTTGACAAGTCCGCGTCCTACCTGGCGCAGAACATGATCTATGGCACTTTCAGCGAGACACACAGTCAAGACCTTGCGCCGACCGCTCACGGCAACCTGATTCTGGGTGTTCACTATGTGAAACCGAAGCAAAAGCACGATACGGAGGTGAGCGGCGAGAATATCCGGGAGACGCTCAAAATGGGACAGGAGCTCGTTCCTGCCCTGTCTGAGAAAGATGTGATCACGGCCTTCTCAGGGATCCTTCAGTCCAACAGCAGGGCATCTGACGGCGATTTCTTTATCGGGCCTTCAGATCGTTCGCCCGGCGTGATCCATGTGCTGGCAGGAGCCCCTGGTCTTACGGCTGCGCCTGGGATTGCCGATCTTGTTATCAAAACGCTCTCGGATCTCGGGTGGCGTACCGAGGAGAAAAAGAGATTTCAAAAGAACAGGGCGGGCTGGCTTCGTTTCGAGCCTGCTTCCCTCGATGAAAAGCAAGACCTGTTTTTATCCGATCCCCGGTATGGCCGCATCGTGTGCCGGTGCGAGCAGGTCACAGAGGCTGAAATCCTCGAAGCCATCCGCAGGGGCGCTCACACCATGGACAGCGTAAAGCACCTTACCCGTGCAGGAATGGGCCGCTGCCAGGGCGGGTTCTGCGGAATCCGCGTGCTCAACCATCTGGCCGAGCAGTTGAAAACAAGTCCGACCCAGGTGACCAAAAAGGGCCGCGGGTCTTATCACATTGCAGGGTTCACGAAACAACAGGGGGATTCCGGTCCCATTTCTCATGGTCCAGAAAACTCACATTGACCTGGCGATCATCGGCGCAGGGCCGGCCGGTCTTGCCGCGGCTGTGCAAGCCAAACGCCTCGGGCTCAAGGACCTGGTGGTTTTTGACAGGGACGAAAAGCCGGGAGGGATTCTCCGCCAGTGCATTCACCCGGGCTTTGGCCTTGAAATGTTCAAGGAGGAGCTTACGGGACCGGAATATGCCCATCGCTACCTCAAGATGGCCCAAGCGGAGGGGGTGGACTTCGCCCTCGACACGACGGTTCTTGAAATGGACCAAAACCGGGTTCTCACGGTGGTGAGCGCGCAGGCAGGGCTCAGGCAATACGAGTGCGGGTCCATCATCCTGGCCATGGGATGCCGGGAAAGACCCAGAGGGGCCATCGGCATTCCTGGTACTCGCCCTGCAGGGATCTTCACCGCAGGTCAGGCCCAGAGGCTGATCAACATCGAAGGGTACATGCCGGGAAGAACCGTTGTTGTGCTCGGCTCAGGCGATATCGGCTTGATCATGGCCCGCCGCCTCACCCTGGAAGGAGCCCAGGTCAAGGCCGTCGCCGAGATCCTGCCCCACCCCAGCGGCCTCGTGCGCAACGTGTTTCAGTGCCTTCACGATTTTGACATTCCCCTCCGTCTCGGTCACACCGTGGCAGAGGTTCACGGGGACCGACGCGTTGAAGGAGTCACCCTGGTCCGGGTGGACGAGCGGTGGAACCCCATGCCGGGAACAGAGCAGCGGATCGAATGCGACACACTTCTTCTTTCGGTGGGCCTCATCCCCGAGAATGAGCTTTCCAGGTCTGCCGGTGTGGCCATGGATTCGAGAACAGGCGGGGCTTGTGTGAACGACTATTTTGAGACCAGTCTCCAAGGGGTGTTTTCCTGCGGAAACGTGCTTCACGTCAATGACGTGGTGGACAACGTCTCGTCCGAGGGTGAAAGCGCGGCCTACGGTGCTTATCTTCGAGTCAAGGGCCGGATGCCGGACAGGATGTCTATGGTGCCGATTGAAGCAGACGAGACCATCGGGCAGATCGTTCCGCACCGTGTTTCGGGTCAGAACGACACCACCCTGCACCTTCGGGTGAAGCGGCCGATGAAAAAGGTGACTCTTCGAGTCGGCGATGGTTTTGAAAAGAAACTTCCTTATGCAAGGCCGAGCGAAATGATCTGGGTCACGGTGCCCAAGGAAGTCTTCCGCGCCGCAAGCGGGCCGGTCATGGTTCGGTGTGAGGGAAGGTGACGGATGAAAGAGGTAAAGAACCTGATCTGCATCACCTGCCCCAAGGGTTGTGAAGCCGCGGTTTGGACTGAAGAGGGAGAGATCAAACTCAAGGGAAAAATCTGCAAGAAGGGGAAGAGCTACTTGGAGCAGGAGTTCCGGGAACCCAGGCGAACGCTGACAACCACTGTTATCACCCGGGACAGCCGGCTGAAGAGGTTCCCTGTCCGCACCTCCGGGCCTATCCCGAAGAATGACCTGTTTAGGGCCATGGAGTTTTTGGCGAGCGTAGAGGTGAGACCCCCTGTCAAAACGAGCGACGTGATTGTTCGCGACCTGCTTCACACAGGGATAGACGTGATCGCCTGCGACGATCTGTTGGAATAACATTTTTCGTAACAGTTTAGCTCTTTGAAATGGATGGCTTAGGCCATGGGGGTCCCTCCAAAAACAGAAAACGAAGAGTGTGCGGGAAAGACTCTGCAGATAAGGGGCAGCGAAGGCGGGCGGCGAGGTTTCACCGGCA
>JALOPA010000165.1 GCA_025454125.1 Thermodesulfobacteriota bacterium | reverse complement strand
TTGGCCACCACCCGGCTCAGAGTGTCATAGACCTTCCGGCCCGGGCTCTCGTCCTGGACCATGTTGGACAGGAGCAGAAAGTCCTTGATCCCGTGATTGAAGAAAAGGACTTTCATGAGAGCGTAGGCGTCCGTGATGGAGGTCGGCTCCGGTGTGATCACAAGGATGCGCTCCTCGGCGGCCAGATTGAAAAAGATCACATTGGAGGAGATGCCCGCCCCTGTGTCAATCAGAAGAAGATCGAAGCTCTTGTTGAGCCCGTCGAATTCGCTCAGGAGATTGACCTTCTGCCCTTCGCTGAGGTGAGCCAGTTCCTGGACTCCTGACGAAGCGGGAATCACCGCCACTCCTTCCGGCCCCTCGGCAATGATCGTGGAGAGGTCCCTTTCCCCGCGGATGGTCTCCCCGATGTTGTGCTGGGGATTGATGCCGAAGATGATGTCCAGGTTTGCAAGGCCCAGGTCCGCATCCAGCACCAGGACCTTCTTGCCCATGCGCTGGCACGCAATGGCGAGGTTTCCCACCACATTGGTTTTCCCCACTCCGCCTTTTCCGCTCGTCACGGCAAAGACCCTTGGGGGGCAACCGGTTTCCAAGTCGCTTGTGGGCCTCCTGGGCCGGCGTCTGCGGCTCTGCTCACACTCCAGGGATACGAGTTTTCTCAATTCCGTCGCCTGATCCATAGGTTCCTTTCTGCAGCAAGTTCATCTAGTTTCCGTTCAGAATGAGATTCAGGAGCTTCCTCTTGTCCGCCCTCTCAATGTCTTCAGGCACGTTCTGCCCCGTGGTCACATAGGACACAGGAAGCGGAAACCTGAGGAGCTGATTGAGCATGGAACCGCGCCTCTGACATTCATCCAGTTTCGTGAAAATGTAGCTCTTTAGACTAAAGGCCTTGAAGCTGCGGACCGCCTGATCCATCTCTCCATCCGAGGTTCCCACAGGAAGGAGGAGGTGACAGTCCACCGGAGCCTCTGCAGGGATCAACCCCCTCAGGGCGTCGATCCGCTGTCTGTCGTAGTGGCTCTGACCGGCCGTGTCGATGAGGACCACATCCCTGTTGGACAACTTGCGCAGCGCATAGAGCAGGTCCTTTCGACAGAAGGCTGGAAAACAGGGAATGCCGAGAATGTTGGCATAGATTCTCAGCTGTTCCATGGCACCGATTCGATACCCGTCAATGGACACGAGTCCCACCTTTTTCTTCGCCCTGAGCATGAACCGCGCGGCCAGTTTGGCCACCGTCGTGGTTTTTCCTACGCCGGTGGTCCCTAAGAAGGCTGCGAGGACCGGGCCACCCGGATTGGACTCAAAAGGGTCCTTCACTTCCACGGCCGTTGCCAACTCCTGGAGGACCTTCTTTTTCGCGACGGACGCGCTGCCGCCCGCCCCGTCCCCGAGGGCGCCCCCTCTCTCCAGCAAAGAACGGGCCGAATCCGCGTTCACGCCGTTCCGGATCAATGCGGCATACAGGGAAAGGAGTCCCGGGTTGGCCAGCAGGCGTTCCACCACGCCTCCGGAATGATTCAGGAGAAGGATCATTTCCCTGAGGCTCATGAGCTCCGACTTCAGCTCCCCGAGCACCTCCGGGCCGGCCGCGGGTTTGTCACGGCCGTCGGGCAGCGCCGTGATTTCAAAAAGCCCGTCCCGCCCCTGGCCTCTTTGCGTGGACAGGATCATCGCCTCGGGTCCGAGATCTCCCCGGATCCTTTCCATGACTTCAGCAATGGTTCTTCCTTTGAAGCTTCTAGGCTCAGCCATTCAATTTCACCTCGCCCATAGACTTGAATTTCATGTCGCTCAACAGTTCTGTCTGGGACAGCACCATGAGGGACGGAACAAAATGCTCCACCATTTTCTTGAGATGCCTTCGCAGCTGAGGAGAGGTGACCAGGATAGGCTGGAGGTTTTTCACCATGGCCGTCTCGGCCGTTTTCTTGATGGACCTCACCAGAGCATCCGCAATGCCGGGCTCGACGGACAGGTAGGTGCCGTGCTCCGTCTTGTGGATTCCCCGCACAAGGGTGTCTTCCACCTCCTGGTTCAACGTGAACAGATTCAGGACCCCTGCCTCATCCACATGGGGGCTGATGAAGGATCTCGCAAGCCGATGCCGGACGTATTCCGTGAGCAGATCCGGATCTTTCGTCAGGGAGGCGTAGTCGGCAAGGCTCTCCACGATGGTCAGCATGTCCCGTATGCACACCTGCTCTCGAAGCAGACTCTGCAGGACTTTTTGGACGATCCCGAGAGGCAGGAGGTTGGGAACCAGTTCTTCCACCGCCTTGGGATAGGACCTGCTCAGGTGGTCGAGTAGGTTCTGCACCTCCTGTCTGCCCAGGAGCTCGGCTCCGTGTTTCTTGAGCACTTCGCTCAAATGGGTGGACATGACCGTCACATTGTCGACCACCGTGTACCCGGCCAGGCGGGCTTCGTCCCGTTTTCTTTCCGGAATCCACAAAGCGGGGAGATGGAAAGCGGGCTCTTCGGTTTCAATGCCCTCCATCCTGGTTTTGACGTCCCCTGGGTCCATGGCCAGAAAGTGGTTCACCATGAGATCTCCTTCCCCGATTTTCACCCCCTTCAGCAGGATCTGATACTTGCTGGGCTTGAGTTGCAGATTGTCCCTGATGTGGATGGGAGGCACCACCATGCCCATGTTCACGGCAAAATGGCGCCGGATGGATCGGACCCGGTCGAGGAACTCTCCGCCCTGTTCCTTGTCGACCAGAGAGAGAAGTCCGTAGCCCACCTCCACCTCAAGAGGGTCCACAACGAGGAGATGCTCCACGGGTTCCGGCCCCGGCCCCGGCTCCTGTTCCTTCCCCTTGCCGCCTTCTTTGCCTTTGTCGACGGCTTGCTCGCGGGTCGCCAGGTAAGCGCTTCCGGCGAGGACCATGGCCAGGGCCATGAAGGGAATGTGGGGCAGCCCTGGGATCAGGCCGAAAATGAAAATGGTGAGGCTGGCCAGGTACACGGCTTTGGGGTATCTCGCGAACTGCCGGCCCAGTTCTTTGCCCATCGTGTCCTCTGAAGCGGTCCTGCTCACCACGATACCTGCCGCCGTAGAGATGGTGAGAGCGGGGATCTGGGTGACCAGACCGTCGCCGACGGTGAGCAGGGTGTAATTCTGCGCCGCTTCCAGGAGAGCCATGTTTTTCTGGAGAACGCCGATGATGAACCCCCCGAAAATGTTGACCAGCACGATGAGGATACCCGCAATGGCGTCCCCTCTGACAAACTTGGCCGCACCGTCCATGGCTCCGTAGAAATCAGCCTCTCTGGAGATCCTTGCCCTTCGAGACTTGGCTTCCGCCTCGTCGATGAGACCGGCGTTGAGGTCCGCGTCAATGCTCATCTGCTTGCCGGGCATGGCATCCAGAGTGAACCGGGCCGCCACCTCCGCAATCCGCGTGGCGCCTTTGGTGATCACCACGAAATTGACGAGGATCAGGATGATGAAGACAATGGTGCCCACAACGTAGTTGCCGCCCACAACAAAGCTCCCGAAGGACTGGATCACTTTTCCGGCGGCGGAAATGCCCTCGTTGCCGTGCAGAAGGATCAGCCGCGTGGACGCCACATTGAGGGAAAGCCTGAACAGCGTGGTGATCAGGAGGAGGGAGGGAAAGATGGAAAAGTCCAAAGGCTTCAGAGTGTACAGGGAGATCAGGAGAATGATGACAGCCACGGTGATGTTAAGGGCCAGGAAGAAATCCAGGAGAATGGCCGGGAGGGGGACGATCATGACCGCCAGCACCATCATCACCCCGACCACGGCGATCACCTCGCTGGTCTGAAAGGGCCCGGACTTCAAGTCCAGGGCTTCCTGTCTCACCGTTGACGCCACTCGGATATTCTCCTTCCACCCTTTCTTCTACTCAATGGACCTTGACCCCCAAAGCCTTCAGAAGGCAGTAAGCAGTAGGGAGTATGCACCTAAGAATACTGCCTACTGCTTACTGTGATAAAGGCGGCCCTTCAGCCGATAGACATAGGCCAGGATCTCGGCCACGGCCTGATAAAGGGTCCCCGGGATTTCCTGGCCCAGATCCACCATGGTGTAGAGGCTTTGAGCGAGCTTCTTGTTCTCCACGATGGGAACCCCGTGCCTCTTGGCCACCTCCCTGATCTTCTCCGCCACCTTTTCCGCGCCCTTGGCCACGAGCTGCGGGGCGTTCATCTTCGGGCCCTGATAGGAGAGGGCCACGGCCAGATGGGTCGGGTTCGTGATCACCACATCCGCCTTGGCCACGGACTGCATCATCCTTCGGCGTGCCATCTCTCTCTGAATGCTTTTGACCCGAGCTTTGATCAGAGGATCTCCCTCACTTCTCTTCAATTCCTCCTTGATCTCCTGCCGGGTCATGCGGATTCGCTTCTCAAACTCCCATCTCTGGAAGGCGTAATCCAGGGCCACCAGGACCATCATGGCCAGGCCGCACTTGAGGACGATCGTGAAGAGACTCGAAAGACTGTGAAGGGCCACCGAGGCCGGTTCCATGTCCCCCAGGTCGGCAAGGCCCCCCATCTCTTCCTCGACGCTCCCGTAGGCCACGATGCCGATGATGAGGAGCTTCAGCAGAGACTTGAAGAGGTCCATGAGAGACTGTTTTGAGAAAAGCCGTTCCAGCCCCTTGAGCGGATTGACTTTCGAGAACTTCGGCTTCAGCGCTTCCAGCGAAAGGACAAACCCCACCTGCGCCACATTGGAGAGGACGGCCGTCACAGAGACCACCGCGAGAACAGGGCTCAGGGCCAGCAGCAAGGCGATCACGCAGTCCTCCAGGAGGAGCATCAGATCTCCCGCTCCGTCTCCCCGGATGATGGAAAAGGACAAGATCTGGGTCGTGATCCTCGACACCTCCTGGTAGGTGAAAGAACCCATGGCGGCCAGGGCCAGAGCCCCGGACAGCAGGACCGCGGTAGCAGGCAGCTCCCGGGTCTTGGCCACCTCGCCCTTCTGCCGCACCTCTTCGCGCTTTTTCGGGGTCGGCTTCTCGGTTCTTTCTTCAAAACTCTCGTCCGCCACGCTCTACCCTTTCATCCACGCCATGGTGTTCATCAACAGCGGGCCAAGGCCCGCGAGATACTTCTCCGTGAGCATCTGAACCACCTTGAGACTGATGCCGAAAAAGAAAAGTCCCAAGACGATTTGCAGGGGAAACGCCACAATCATCACGTTCATCTGGGGAATGGCCTTGGAGAGAAGACCCAGAGCGGCCTGCAGGAAAAGGAGCCCCACGATGACCGGCGCGCCCATCTTGATGGAGAGGACGAACATTTCCCCTGCTCGATTCATGAGTTCCATGAGGGGTTCCTCCTTCAGGGCAAGACCTCCCACGGGCAAAATCTCGTAGCTCTCCTTGATCGCCCGCAGGAAGAGGTGGTGACCGTCCAGGGTCAGAAACAGCGCAAGAGCCACAAGGGAAGCCATATTGGAAAGGATGGACACCTGAACCCCGTTTTGCGGATCAATGATGTTGGTAATGGAAAAGCCGGTCTGGAAACCCGCCACCTGTCCCATCATGCTCACCGCTTCGAAGAAGATCTGAACCAGAAGCGGGGTGTTGCGGAAAAACTCAAGGTAGGCGTGGGAGAACCACAGAACCGGCCGGATATGGCTCATGCGCATGACGGCGATGATCAACCCGAGAATAAAAGAAAGGGCAACCGACACCACGGACAGCTGCAGCGTGATCTTGACCCCCGATATGATCCATTCGAAGTACTGCCCGGAAGTGATGATTGCCCAATCAAATTGA
>JALOPA010000164.1 GCA_025454125.1 Thermodesulfobacteriota bacterium | reverse complement strand
GAGCATCATTCCCACGTCGACCGGCGCGGCAAAGGCCGTGGCCAAAGTCATCCCGGACCTCAAGGGGAGGTTCGACGGGTATTCGCTCCGTGTTCCGACCTCCACGGTTTCGGTGGTGGACTTTACGGCTCGCATCGAGGTGCCCACGACTACGGAAAAGCTCCGCCAGGCTTTTCGCGACGCAGCCTCTGGCCCCATGAAGGGCATTCTGGCTGCCGTGGAGGAGCCGCTCGTGTCCATCGACTACAAGGGGGATGCCCACTCCTCTTCCGTGGACCTCCCTTTCACCTCCGTGCTCGGCGGGGAAGGGGACTTCATCAAGGTAGTCACCTGGTATGACAACGAATGGGGCTACAGCGTGAGGACGGCTGACCTCGCGAACCTGATGGCGAGCAAGCTGTAGAAAAGGGAGAGGGGGGTTGCACTGGATTCCCGCCGGAGTTCATCCGCCTCTGGCGGACGGGCATGACAGCAAGGACGGAGAAGGCTGCTGCTTGGCAACCTGGTGGTGTTTGATCTCTTAGGAGTGAATTATGAAGAAGAAAACCGTGCGAGATATTGATGTGAAGGGCAAGCGCGTGCTCGTGCGCGTGGATTTCAACGTGCCCCTCAAAGGCGACAAGGTCACGGATGACACGCGAATCCGTGCGGCTCTTCCGACCCTCCAGTACCTGCTGGAAAAGGGTGCGGCCGTGATCCTCATGTCCCACCTCGGAAGACCCAAGGAGGGCCCGGACCCCAAGTACAGCATGAAGCCCACGGCGACCCGTCTGGCCGAACTCCTGGGAAAACCCGTGGCCTTTGTGGACGATTGCGTCGGCCCCAAAGCCGAAGCCGCGGCCTCGACCCTGAAGCCGGGGGATGTCCTGGTGCTGGAAAACACGCGTTTTTACAAAACTGAGACCAAGAACGATCCCAAGCTCGCCGAGCAGATGGCCAGGCTTGCGGAGGTCTACGTGAACGACGCCTTCGGCTCGGCTCATCGCGCTCACTCCTCCACCGAGGGCGTAGCGAAATTCCTGCCGGCGGTGGCAGGGTTCCTCATGGAGAAGGAGCTCGACTACCTGGGCGGCGTCATGGAAAACCCTGGAAGACCGTTTGTAGCGATTCTGGGAGGGGCCAAGGTGTCGGACAAGATCGGCGTCATCAGCTCCTTGCTTGAAAAGGCGAACACCCTCCTCATCGGCGGAGGCATGGCCAACACCTTCCTGAAGGCAAAAGGCCTGGTGGTGGGCGATTCGCTGGTGGAGGACGAGGTCCTTGGAACCGCCAAAGAGCTGATGGCCAAGGCAGGGGCAAGGATGCTTCTTCCGGTGGATGTGGTTATCGCGCAGGCCATGGAGGCCGGTGCTGCCGCCAGGACTGTGGCTGCGGATAAGGTGAGCGCAGGGTGGCGCATCCTGGATGTGGGCCCTGAAACACTGAAGAAGTTCAAGGAAGCCCTTCTGCCGGCAAAAACCGTGGTTTGGAACGGGCCCATGGGCGTGTTTGAGATGCCCCCCTTTGCAGCAGGAACCCAGGCGGTGGCCTCTGTGCTTGCGGACCTGAAGGGTGCGACCACGGTGGTAGGAGGCGGGGACTCCGTGGCCGCCGTCACCCAGGCAGGCCTGGCAGACAAAATCAGCCACATCAGCACAGGAGGCGGCGCTTCCCTGGAGTTTCTGGAGGGGAAGCCTCTTCCAGGGGTGGTAGCGCTGAAGGACAAGTAGGGCGTGGTGCAGCACGGGGTAGTGCAGTCGATGGATGCATCCGAACAAAGAGGACCAACGACAGCGGGCCTGAGCGTCACGTCGCCAACGGCGGAGGCGCTCCTTGTCAGGCTCTCAGGGGATTGGAAGCTTACCGCGACGCTCCCTTCTACTTCTGAAGTGGAGAAGTCCCTGGAATCCGGACAAGGCATCCGGCGTGTCGCTTTTGACGCCCGGGAACTCGGCGCCTGGGACAGCGGGCTTCTCACCTTTCTCATCAAGATCTTCGAAACATGCTCCAAAGCCGAGATCGAGGTCGCAAAAGACGGTCTGCCGGAAGGGGTCCGGAGGCTGATCGATCTGGCCACAGCGGTTCCCGAGAGAAAAGGGGCGAGAAAAGAGGCCAAGAAAGAGGCTTTCTTCTCCATGGTGGGGGGGAAGGCCGTGGCCTTCTACCGGTCTTTCCTGGATATCATGGAGTTTCTGGGAGAGTCGTCCCTGGCGCTGATGAGGCTCGTAAGAGGCAAGGCGGCTTTTCGGCGATCCGACCTCACGCTGCTGCTTCAGGAGTGCGGTGCCCAGGCCCTTCCCATCGTGTCGCTCATCAGCCTGCTGGTGGGTCTGATTCTGGCGTTTGTGGGAGCGATCCAGCTGAAGCTTTTCGGTGCGCAGGTTTATGTGGCGGACATCGTGGCGATCGCCATGGTGAGGGTGATGGGAGCGATCATGACCGGGATCATCATGGCCGGGAGGACCGGGGCGGCTTTTGCGGCGCAGATCGGGACGATGCAGGTGAACGAGGAGATTGATGCGCTGGAGACCATGGGGATCAGCCCGGTGGAGTTTCTGGTGCTGCCGAGGATGATTGCCCTGATCATCATGATGCCGCTGTTGTGCCTGTATGCCGATCTGATGGGGATCGCAGGCGGGCTGATCGTTGGGGTGGGGATGCTGGACATTGGGTTTGTGGAGTATCTGACCCGGACCCAGGAGACCTTGACCTTGACGACGGTGTGGATCGGACTGTTCCACAGTGCGGTGTTTGGCGTGCTCGTGGCGTTGGCCGGGTGTCTGAGGGGGATGCAGTGCGGGAGGAGCGCTTCGGACGTGGGGTATGCGGCGACCTCTGCGGTGGTGACGAGCATTGTGTCGATCATCGTGGCCACGGCGATCATCACGTTCATGTGTGAAGTGTTGAAGCTATAAAAACCGGAACTGTGGAAGAATGGAATAATGGAATGATGGCCGATCTGGTAAGAAGTCCGTGTGGGTCAAACAGTATTCCACCGTTCCAGTATTCCATTATTCCTGAATCCGAGTTTCTTTATGACTGACCATCAACCGGCCATTGTGGTGAAGGACCTGGACATGGGGTACGGGGATTTCGTGCTCATGCGGAACCTCAACTTTACGGTGAACCGAGGGGACGTGTTCATCATCATGGGGGGAAGCGGGTGCGGGAAGAGCACGCTGCTCAAGATCCTGGTGGGTCTCAAGACCCCGTCTAAAGGAAAGGTGTTCTACGGAGAGACGGACTTCTGGGGAGGAGACCCTGAGGCGAGGGAGAGGATCCAGAGGCGGTTTGGGATCTTGTATCAGAGCGGGGCGCTGTGGAGTTCCATGACCTTGGCGGAGAACATCGCGCTGCCGCTGGAGCAGTACACGGAACTGAGCTCGAAGCAGATCAGGGAAGTGGCGTCTCTGAAGCTTGCGCTGGTTGGGCTGGCCGGGTTCGAGGATTTCTATCCCTCGGAGATCAGCGGGGGGATGAAGAAGAGGGCAGGCCTGGCGAGGGCCATGGCCATGGACCCGGACATTCTGTTTTTTGACGAGCCTTCGGCGGGGCTGGACCCGGTGAGTTCGCGGCTGCTGGATGACCTGATTCTGGAGCTGCGGGAGAGCCTCAAGACGACGATCGTGGTGGTGACGCACGAGCTGGCGAGCATCTTCACGATAGGGAACAACTCGGTGTACCTGGATGTGGAAGAGAGGACCATGTCGGCGAGCGGGGATCCGAAAAAGCTGCGGGACCATTCTCCGAACCCGAGGGTGCACAAGTTTCTGACGAGAGGTGAAGAATAAGGGCAAATCGGGAAATTGCGAATGCTGGAATTCTGGAATTGCGAATTCTGGAATTGCGAATTGAGGGATTGTCAAATCTCCAAATTCCAGAATCCCACAATTCCAGAATTCCATAATTTACTTGATCACGGATGAATTGATGAGAAGCAAGTACCCTGTGCCTCAACAATACTTGTTGCGGAGAAGGCTATGAGCAAACCGGTGAACAAGACGATGATTGGGCTCTTTGTGGTGGGATCCCTTGCGCTGATCGTTGTGGCGATCGGGGTGCTGGGCTCGGGCAAGCTGTTCAAAGAACGCACTCCCTACGTGATGGTTTTCGAGGGGTCGGTGAAAGGGTTGAACATCGGGTCACCGGTGGTGTTCCGGGGAGTCAAGATCGGCGCGGTCAGCAGCATTCACATGCACTTCAATTACTCGACCAAGGCATTGACGATTCTCGTGTATGCGGATTTCGAACCGACAAAAATAGAAATCACCAATATGGATGACGCGGCGGCCAAGCTGGGCGCCCTCAAAGATCGATATTCAAACATGAGAGAGCTGATCGGCCGCGGGCTTCGTGCCCAGTTGGAAATGCAGAGCATTGTTACAGGCCAGCTGCAGATCGCTCTGGATTTCTTTCCCGACAAGCCGGCGATTTACACAGGGATTGACAAGACGATACAGGAAATCCCGACGATCCCCACCCCTCTTCAGGAACTGACCAAGAAGCTGGAAAGCCTTCCTGTTGAGGATATTCTGAACAACATCAATTCCGCGGCGGACGGGATCGCGAAGCTTGCCAACTCGCGGGAGCTCAAGGAAAGCATCGCCAATCTCAACATCGCTCTCAAAGACATCCAGACTCTGGTGCGCAATGTGAATGACCAGGTCAAGCCGTTGAGCGCGGGTCTGACCGATACGATCCGAGACGCCCAGAAGCTTGTCAGGAATGCAGACTCTCAGGTGGCATCCCTCGGGACGAATCTGAACGAGGCCATCGGCGACGGCCGGAAGCTCATTCGAAACGCCGACGGCACCGTGGAATCCATCAAGGTGAAGATCGACGGCACGCTCACAGAGGCGACTTCGGCCCTCGCGGAAGCGAGGAAATTGATCCAAGAGCTGGAGAGTTCAGCGAGAGAGGACTCCACGCTCATGTACCGACTGAACGAGACCTTGCGCGAGGTGGAAAAAGCGGCCCGGTCCCTGAGCACCCTGACCGATTATCTTGAAAGACACCCCGAAGCCCTTCTCGGCGGCAAGGGGGAAGGCGGAGGAAAATGAAATGAGAACCCATCGATCTTCAGTTCACGCGGTGATTGGACTTTTGGCCTTGGCCGTTTGCCTGTCTAGTTGCGCAGGGAAGAGCGCCTCCTCACAGTTCTATGTTCTCAGCTCTTTGCCCCAGCCTGGTCTGAGCGCTGCGGAGGGAACCGTGATCGGGGTCTTTCCTGTGGCCATGCCGGATTACCTGGACAGGCCCCAGATCGTGACGCGGGTGAGCGAGAACGAAATCAAGCTCGATGAGTTCAGCCGGTGGGCCGAGCCTCTCAAGAGCAGCTTCACCCGTGCTCTGGTTCAGAATCTCTCAAGCCTTCTCAACACGGCGAAGGTCATCAACACCACGGAGACCACGGGCTCGCCTCAGAGGCTGCAGGTTGGGGTGGAGGTGGTGCAGTTTGACGGAAGTCTTGGCGGGGAGGTGGTCTTGATCGCGAAATGGGGCCTCTTTGAGCGTGAAGGCAAGAAGCTTCTGCTGGGAAAAAGATCCTCATTGAGGGAGCCCACGGGAGCGCCCACTTACGAAGCCTTGGTGGCAGCGCAGAGCAGGGCGGTCATCGCACTCAGCCGCGAAATCGCCGAAGCGATCAGGCCGGTGCAGGAAAGAGAAGAAGGGCATGAAAAAAAAGAGACCGTGGATCAAAGCACTGGCCGTTGTGCTGGCACTCCTGATGGGAGCGCCTCCGGGGGTCGTGGCCCAGGTCGGAAGCGGAGACAAACCCTTCAAACAGGAGGAGTTGGACCAGCTTCTGGCGCCCGTTGCCCTTTACCCCGATTCGCTGTTGTCGCAGATCTTCATGGCCTCCACCTAGCCTCTGGAGGTCGTCCAGGCCGGGCGGTGGGTCAAGACGAACCAGAACCTCAAGGGAGAGGCCCTTGCGGATGCTCTTGAACAGCAGCCCTGGGACCCGAGCGTCAAGTCGCTGGTGAATTTTCCCCAAGTGCTGGACATGATGAATGAGAAGCGTTCCGCGGCCGCGCCGAAGCGGGAAGACAGGACATTGCGCGAGGGGGCGCCGATCAGTACCGTGACCGGTCGGCGACAGGCCGGCAGGACGTGAACTGTGGCGGTCAGGTCAGGGACCGTTCAGCCGGGAGCCGTCCGGGCGCTCAGGGGCAACGGGATGCCGGGTCGCTGGACCGCGGCGGCGCCCAGCAGCGAAGAGACTCCTCCGGCCTAAGGCTTTTTTCGCTTGCTTTTGCATCCCGGCTCATGTAGCGTTGCACGGTCACGGTCAGTGCGCGTTTTTTCAAGGAACAGCTTGTTCAGGAACGGAAGGATCCGGGTCCCAGACATGAAAGCTGTCATTCCAACCCCATCGGCAACCGCCCTAACCCAATCGCCAAGCATTCCTTATTGCGAAGAAGCCGCTCCCTTATATGGGAACGGTGAAGCACATTCCGCAAAGACTCTCGGAGGATGAAACATGAAAATGGAAAAATGGTTTCTAAGGAGTTTCCGGTTGTTGGCCTGTCTCCTGTTCCTGGTGCAAGTGTACTCCGTGCACGCCGCGGAGGGCGATTTGTACCCTGTGGGATCCCAGATCAACCCCTTTACCGTGGGAGTGCCCGATTCCCCTGAAGTGCAGAAATACCTGGGTCTGAAAAGCAGCGATCCCTTCAAGCTCACCGACATCGGCGCCAAGATGGTGGTGATCGAGTTCATGAACGCGTTGTGACCGGCGTGTCACAAGAACGCGCCTGTCGTGAACAGGCTCTACAACGCGATACAGGGAGATGCGGTGCTGGCAAAGGACATCAAGATCATGGGGATCGCCATAGGGAACGACAAGAAACAAGTCGATGCGTACAAGACCCAGTTCAAGGCGGTGTTTCCCATTTTCCCGGACAAGGAAGGTCTCATTTACGTGGCTGCAGGAAAGCCGAACACCCCGACCATGGTGGTGACCACCCCCGGCGGGAAGGTGCTCTGGAGCCACGGGGGAGTGATCAAGGATTTCGATGCCCTGTTGAAGGAACTGAGAGACATCCAAAAGAAGCAGTAGGGAGCGATGAGCGACAACGAGAGCAAGAAGGACGATTTCTCGGGAAGCGGTGTCTTTGGAGAGTTGCCCAAAGAGAAGTGGGAGGAACTCACCCACGCCGTGGAGAAACTCACCGTAGCCCCCCGCCGCATGATTTTCAGGCAGGGGGACCCTGGAGACTGTTTTTACATCATCACCTCGGGCAAGGTCAGGGTCTTCAGGAAGGACAAGGACGGGCTGGAGACTCAGCTGTCCGTGCTGGGTGCGGGGGAGAGCTTCGGGGAAATGGCGCTGCTCACAGGGGAAGCGCGGTCGGCGAACGTGGAGACTCTGGAAGAGACCGGGTTCATGGTGCTCTCCAAAGAGCAGTTCGAGCGGATCCTGAAGGACTACCCCAATCTCTCTCTGGCTTTTGTGAAGCAGATGTCGGGCTGGCTTTTGAGGGACGAGAGGGTCATCGAGAAGGAGGCGCAGCAGCAGTACCGGGCGCCGCGCATGTCCTGGTTCGATTTTGTGCTGATCATCGGGGTGAGCCTCATCCTGATGTATGTTTTCAACCAATCCAATCCCAACGGCATTCCTCTGTTCCCCAAGCTTCCGGACAAGAGCGCCTTTACCCTGATAGCCCCGGCCGCGGCCATGGAGGAAATGAAGAAGGGTCAAACGATCGTGATCGACGCCGGCCCTGCCAACTTCTATGATCAAAAGCACATCAAGGGCGCGATCAACATGCCGTTGGCCCTGTTCGACATCGTGTACATGATGACCTTTTCCGGAGAAGAGGAGAAGGAGAAGAAGATCATCG
>JALOPA010000163.1 GCA_025454125.1 Thermodesulfobacteriota bacterium | reverse complement strand
CCGGTCGCGTAGGCCCCCATGGCGACGAAGGCGGATTGACCCAGGGAAACCTGTCCGCAGTATCCTGTCAGCAGGTTTAAACCCAGGACGACAATCATGTTGATGCAAATGACACCCAGAAGGTTGTTCAGGTAGTCGCTGAGAAAAGGAGGCAGACTGAAGAGCGCGATCAATCCCACGATGGCAATCACCCACTGGGTCTTTGTCTTGACAATGCCGATCGCCTGGCTGTAGCTCTCATCGCGGACGCCTGCTGGGATCGCTAAATTCATCGTTCCACTTCCTCCCTGGTTTATATTCTTTCAATCCTCTTCCAACCGAAAAGTCCGTAAGGCTTCACGATCAGAACGATCAGCAGGAACAGATACGGCGCGACCTGCCTGAACCCCCCGCCGATGACCGGGTCGATAAAGGTCGCGGAGATCATCTCCACCAGCCCCACGATGAAACCTGCAATCAGGGCTCCGCCCATGGACTCAAGCCCGCCGAGGATGATCACGGGTATCACCATAAAAACCAGCTCATCCAGGTGAATGCCGACACTGCCTGTGGCGCCGACCAGGACCCCTGCCAGTGCCGCACAGACGCAGGCGATGACCCACACAAAGGACAACACCCTCTTCACGTCGATCCCCACGCTCTGGGCGATAATGTGGCCTTCGCAAATCGCCTGCACCTGTTTTCCCGTGCCGGTGAACCGGAAAAAGAGATTGAACAAAAGGAGAAGAACAATGGCCGAGCCGAGGACAATGGTGTTGGCCTGACCAATCACAATCTCCCCCACCTTCCAGTGCCCCATGGGCATGAATTCCGGGAACGTCACAGGGCCCCGGTGTCCCCAAACCACTTCATAAATTCCAAGAAAAAGCATGGAGAGCCCCAGGGTCATCATGATGCTCGGCAGAATCGGCTGCCCCAGGAGGGGGCGCATGGCCAGAAACTCGATCGTCGATCCGATCCCATAAGCGGCTGCGAGCGTGACCAGCACACAGCCCCACAAGGGCCATTGAGCCAGACTCACCAGGGTCCAGAAGAGAAAAGCGCTGATGAGAATGATCGCTCCGTGGGCAAAATTGAAAATCCCCGAAGACCGGTAAACGATGACGATCCCCATGGCGACCAGGGCATAGGTGGCCCCCGTCAGGATTCCCGATACAATGGCCTGCAACAAAGCATCAGCCATGACTTTTCGCGCTCCTTTACCTCTCTGGATATCCCTTCTCGGGAAGGAATCAACCTCTGCTCTCCAAACCCCTCACCTTCACAAAGGCCCGAAGGATCCCTTTTCTCCCATCCTGATAGGTGACCTCGCTCTCCACCGCGATCTCCTTCCGGTCGCCGTACATCTCCTCGATGATGTTCTTGTAGCGCTCTTCCACAAAGGCTCGTCTTATCTTCCTGGTCCTTGTGAGCTCCGCTTCGTCGGCATCAAATTCCTTGTGCAGGCAAACAAACCGCTTGACCCTGGCCGCGTCAGGCAGCACCCGATTTACGTTCTGGATATCCTGTTTGATGAGCTCCGCCACCTCATCCTTCTGGGAAATATCGAGGAACGTGGTATAAGAGATATGATGGGCCTCCGCCCATTTTCCTACATTCTCGAAATCGATATTAATAATCCCTGTGACGTAGGATTGGGTCTTGCCCCCGATAATCAGGGCATCCTTGATGTAAGGGGAAAACCGGAGCCGAACCTCTGTAAACTGAGGGGAATACTTCTCGCCGCCTGCCAACTCCTTCATGTCGGCCATGCGATCAATGACGATAAGGTGCTTTTTTTCATCAATATAACCGTAGTCGCCAGTGTGGAAATAGCCGTCGCCGTCCACTTTGGCCTTCTTCGCGTCGGGATCCTTGTAATAGCCTATAAACATCATGTCTGTTTTGATGAGCACTTCCCCGTCCGGAGCGATTTTGACCTCATTGCGGGGCAGGGCAATACCCGAGGTCGCGGCATCCACGTCGCCGTCGCGATGGCAGGTGTTGACTCCGGTTTCGGACAGCCCGTAGAGCTGCTTGACATTGATTCCTACCGCCTGGAAAAATCGGATGATATCCGGGCTCACCGCAGCCCCGGCCGTATAGGCATGACGTATTCTATTCAGTCCGAGCTTGTTTCTCAGGGGCTTCAGCACCAAAAGCTCCGACAATAGATACACGCCTTTCTGCCAGGGCAATAGGGCTCTGCCCCCCATCACGGCGTCCATATACCTGTAGGCTGCCGGCATGAAAAAGCTGTAGATCGCGCGATTGAGGGCCTTGGCCGACGCGATCTTCACATGGATCATGGCGTTGATACTCTCCCATTGCCTAGCGCCGTAAAAGATCACGTTCGGCTCGATTTCCCGAACATTCTCCTGGACCGTTTCGGCGGCCTCGGGGAAATTGGTCACGAACCGGGAAAGGAACCCGCCGGCCACACCCAGGTATTGTTCCGTGGCCCAGGCAGGAGAAAGAAAGGACAGGTAATTGTCCCCTTCATAGCAGGTGTCCGGCTCCGACCATGCTTTCCGGGTTTCAATTAAGGTGTTGTGGCTCAGCATGGCCCCTTTGGGAAGTCCTGTCGTTCCCGAGGTGTAGCAGATGACCGCGCAGTCTTCCGCCTTGCCCCTTGCCACTGCGTCTTCAAAATAGCCGGGATGAGCCTTGTCAAACTCCCGCCCCAGTTCCTCCACTTTTTCAAGGCTCATCAGCATAGGATCATCGTAAAACCACAACCCCTTGGGATCCCAGTAGATGATTTTTTTCAGGAGGGGCAGGCCGTCCCTTATCTCCAGGATTTTGTCCACCTGTTCCTGATCATGAGCCATGACCACGGAGGCATCGCTGTGTTCGACGATATACCTGATCTCCTTGGGGACCGCATCCACAAAGATCCCCACGCAGATTCCTCCAAGGGCCTGGGCGGCCAATTCGCCCCAGTACCACGGCGGCTGGTTTTCCCCGATGATCCCTATTTTATCGCCCTTGCCGAATCCCAGCGAGGCCAGACCGAGAGCAAAATCTCTGACGTGACGGTAGTACTCGGACCACGTATACGTCTTCCAGATTCCGAAATCCTTGAAGCGAAGGGCGATCCGGTCGGGAATATCCTCATAGGTGTTTTTCAGCAACTGCGGCAATGTCTCGGATTTTTTCTCCTGCATCCTCTACTCCTCAGCCCTTCTTTCCTTCTATCCCTCAAAAGCCTCCTCGGACCCGAGGTACGCTTCAATCACTTCAGGATTCGCCTTGATCTCCTCCGGAGAACCCTCCGCAATCACCTCTCCAAAATTCAAAACCACGATCCTGTCGGCAATATCCATGACCACGCCCATGTCATGTTCAACAAGCACAATCGGTATTTTCCTCAGCTCAAAGATGTCGACAACAAATCGGGCAATATCTTCTTTTTCCTCCGCATTCATCCCGGCCATGGGTTCGTCGAGCAAAAGGACTCTCGGCTCCTGAGCAAGGGCCCGCCCCAGATCGACCCGTTTTCTCAAGCCGTAGGGCACGGCGCCGATCGCTTCCTTCCTGACGGCCTCGAGTTCAAGGAAGTCGATGATCTTCTCCACGAATTCCCTATTCTCCACTTCTTCTTTTCTTGCCAACCCGTAAAAAAGGGCTCCCTGGATCCAGTTATTGCGCATCCGGATATGTCTGCCGGCCATCAGGTTGTCCACGGTGGATAGGCCTGTGAACAGCTGGATATTCTGAAAGGTTCTGGCAATTCCCATGTTCGCTATCTTGTCGGGCCTGAGTTTTGTGATCTCCACATCCCCGTAATAGATCCGGCCAGCGTGAGGTTTATAGAACCCGTTAATGCAGTTGAAAACGCATGTTTTTCCGGCGCCGTTGGGACCGATGATCGCGAGGATTTCCCCTTCCCTCACTTCCAGGCTCACGCCTCTGAGGGCTTCCACCCCCCCGAATCTCAGCCTCACGTCCTCCAGTCGGATAACTGCTTTCTTTTCAGCACCTTTTGTCATAAGTTATCCCAGCCACCTTTTCCGCCTCTTGTAATGCTTCACTTCCCGATAGCTTTTTTTCTGACCCACCTGGCTCAGCCCCAGATAAAATTCCTTCACATCTTCGTTTTCCCTGATGTGCTCGGCCGGTCCATCCAAAACGATTCTCCCGTTTTCCATCACGTACGCATGGTGAGAAAGAGTGAGCGCGGCCTTGGCATTCTGCTCCACGAGCAAAATCGACGTCTGCTCCTCCTTGTTGATTCTCCGGATAATCGAAAAAATCTCTTCTACGATCTTGGGGGCCAACCCCATGGAGGGTTCATCCAAGAGCATGATCGAGGGATGCGCCATGAGCGCCCGCCCGATCAGCAGCATTTGCTGCTCTCCCCCGGATAGATACCCGCTGACTCTTTTCTTGAATTGCTCAAGCCTGGGGAAATAGGTATAAACGGTCTCCAGATCTCGCCGAGCCCGGCCTTTGTCCTTTTGTATGGAACCCCCGATCACGAGATTGTCTTCCACCGTCAAGTGTTCAAAGACCTTTCTCCCCTCCACGACCTGGATGATGCCCATGCGCACGGCATTCTTGGGGTCCCCGTTTTGGACCGGGACACTATTGTAATCAATGGTCCCCCGGGTGACCTCGCCCAGCTCCGGCTTCAAAAGCCCGGAAACGGCCTTGAGGGTCGTGCTTTTTCCGGCACCGTTGGCTCCGAGCAGGGCGACAATCTTACCGTCATCGACGTGCAGGGAGATGCCTCTTAGCACAAGGATGACCTTGTTGTAGACTACCTCAATGTTGTTGATTGAAAGCATGGCCCGACCTAGACCCCG
Organism: Thermodesulfobacteriota bacterium; assembly: GCA_025454125.1. The sequence goes on along the minus strand of JALOPA010000163.1, from coordinate 1,008 downwards.
TTCCTGCGGATTTTGTAAGGCGCAGGGGTTCCTCCCCTTGCGCCTTGAGCACCTGCACCTTATTTTTGCTCGCTGCTGAGACGAGGCACATCAGACCATGGAATGGCCGTGGTCACTTTGCCGTTGATCATACGGAGAACGGTTATTCTAGAGCTTCCTTGACTCTGGCCCGGCCCAAAATTGACGGGCGGCATGAAATCTCCGAAGATCGTGAAATTCTGGATTCGCTGGATGCCGTGTTTGGAAAGGTTGGGACCGTCAAGCTCTTTAAGGCTCACCTTTTCCAGGGCTTTCTTGATCGCCTCCGCTAGGACAAAAGCACCCGCTGCGCACGTATTCCCTGATTCGTCACAGGCTTTACCGCCATTCGCTTTGGTCCACTCGGCCCATTTCTTGGCCCCTTCGTGAGCTTCCGGGTGCGATACCTGGCACGTCCCGTACACGCCTTCCAGGTTCTCTCTGCCCACGACGTCCACTGCCGAATCCGTGAACGCCCCCCAATAAGGCAGCAGCCAATTGGTTTTTTCTTTTACACCCGCGACCTTGGCCTGGCTCAGGACATTCTTCATCTGGCCGCCCGACAGGGACATCAAAACCCAGTCCGGTTTTTTCGCTTTGATCTGAGCAATCGCCTCGCTGAAATCAACAGCGGTCGGAGGGACAATCGTCACAGGGTCGACTTCCCATCCAAGGGTCCCGCTATATTTTTTCGCGGCGCTGACGGCGACCCTTCCTGAAGGCGTCTCAAAAGAAATCAGCCCGAGCCGAGGGGTTCTGGCCTCTTTCCAATTCGCCTTGATGGTTTGCATCATCCCGTACACGATCTCTTCATAAGGAGGGGTGGTGCTGAAAACATACTCCGAGGGCGGATTAATAAAGTTCCAGTTTGTACACACTGCGATAAAAGGTTTTTTGTCCTGGATTGCAAAAGGTTTGATAGCGCTGATTCCTGATGTGTCGTATCCAACAAAGCCCAACACTTTGTCTTTGGCGCCCTGATACACGCTG
>JALOPA010000774.1 GCA_025454125.1 Thermodesulfobacteriota bacterium | reverse complement strand
ACCGGACGGGCTGTCCGGAATCCTCCATGAATACCAGGAGAAGAAAGGGCTTCTGTCCGTTCAGCCCTTTCATCAGATGAAAAAGGCCTATGAGAAGTTGTCGGCCTTTTTCAACATCGTGGCCATGGGCGGCATGAGGGCCTTTACCCTTCTGGGGAATAAGCTCCCGCCCCTTGGAGCCTTTGGGCCTTGCATGGTCTGCTCGCGCGAAGAGTATTTTGCCGTGGGAGGGCACAGCCACGAAAAGGTTCGGGGAGAAATTCTCGAGAGCCTGGCGCTCGGAAAAGAATTCCTGAGGGCGGAGCGCAACGTCTCCTGCCGCGGCGGCAAGGGGTCCATTTCTTTTCGCATGTACCCGGCCGGGCTGGCTTCACTGATCGAAGGCTTCAGCAAGGGATTCGGGACAGGCGCCAATGCCATGTCCCTGGGAAGCCTGCTCATGATGGTCTGCTGGATCTTCGGATGCTGCTCGGTGAGCCGGCATCTCATTCAAGCCCTCATTCTCGGGGATATGACGGAACTTTATTGGTCGGCCCTTCTGGACGGCCTCTATGTGGCGCAGATTTACTGGATGCTCCTGAGAATCGGAAATTTCGGATTCCTGACGGCGCTTCTGTTTCAGGTCCCTCTGGCTTTCTTTGTGACCGTTTTCGGATTGTCGCTGTTTCGTATTTTCTTCACGAGAAGAGTCCCCTGGAAGGGGCGGACCGTGAACACCAGGAAAGAGAAATCCTAGCCCATGCGACTCATCCATCTCCCGACCTTCTGGACCGTTATCGTCGACATCATCGCCTGGTTCGTGATCCACATGGGTGTCGTGTATGTCATGGTCCGGGTTCCTTTGCGATGGTTTGATCCGGAAGGCCCGCTCAGCCGCAGCAGGAAGTGGGAGAGAGACGGGCGCGTGTATCAGGATCTGTTCAAGATCAGAAAATGGAAAAAATACCTGCCTGACGGAGCCCCGTCTTTGCGCCCTTCTTCTTTTTGTGGAACACGCCTGCCGTCGGCGTTATCATGATTCTATACGCCATAGCCGAGAATCTGCCTCTCATCATGGCCCAGCGGTACAACCGGTGTCGGTTCAGACGCGTCCTCGGCCGGGAAAGAAGCGGGGAGTGAGATGAACGAAATGCCGAAGCCCATGGTTTCTGTCGAAAACCTGTGCAAGAACTTCGGGGACGTCGAGGTGGTGAAGGAAATCACCTTTCAGATTTTCCGGGGTGAGTTTTTCGGGCTTCTCGGGCCGAATGGCGCCGGCAAAACAACCACCATCGGGATGCTGACCGGACTGGTTGAACCTTCAGGCGGCAGGATCCTGATCGACGGGAACGACTTCTCTCACAACCCCTTGCTGTCGAAAGCCAGGATGGGGTTTGTGCCCCAGGCCTTCGCCCTCTATCCGACCTTGTGCGCCCTGGACAACCTGACTTTTTTTGGCAGGCTTTACGGGCTCAGGAAAGGGCGGTTGAAGGACCGCATGACCGCGGTCCTGGATCTGGTGGGACTGGCGGATCGTGCTGACCAGACCGTGGCCACGTTCTCTCATGGGATGAAGCGGCGTCTCAATATCGCTGTGGGGCTGCTTCACGAACCGGATCTCCTCATCCTTGACGAACCGACCGTGGGGGTGGACACCCAAAGCCGAAACGCGATTCTGGAAACCCTCGACAGCCTCAACAGATCCGGAGTGACGCTCCTCTACACGACCCATTACATGGAGGAAGCGGAACGGCTTTGTCATCGGGTGGGCATCATGGATCAGGGAAAGATGATGGCCCTGGACGCCCCCGCTGCGCTGGTTCGTGATCTGGGAACCGGGATCGTCAGTGTGGAGTTCAATGCGAGCCCCGATCATGGGCTGCTGAATGAAATCGGGCAGATCGGTTCATTCGAGGCCATGGACGAGCAGAGCAGACATCTTCGACTTGAAACGAAACATCCGGATCGCGCTGCGAGAGAGGTGCTCGATCTCCTGGATAAGAGGGCCGGGCTGCTCAAAACGCTGGACATCAATCCTCGCCATCACGCTCAAAGAGCTCAAGGTCGTCTGGCTGGACCGCGAAGCGCTTGCGCTGCTCTTTGCCATGCCCATGTTCTTTATTCTTGTCATGAGCCTGGCCCTGCAGGGGGTCTTCGAGGCGGGGACCAAGGGACGGCCTGTAGAAGTGCTGGTAATCAATGCCGACGGAGGCCCCTTGGCGGAACAGGTGGTGGCGGATCTGAGAGGCGTCGAAGGGCTGACGCTGATCGAGAAGGCAGACGGGGTTCCTCTCAGCCTTGAAACGGCGGAAGCCTTGATTCGCCGGGGTGACTATCCACTGGCCGTGAGTTTTGGGGCCGGGTTCTCGGAACGGATTCTGCAGGCCCAGGGAAAGGCGGAGAGCGAAAAGGCGACGGTCACTCTGATCAGTGACCCGGCCACCCATCTCCAACTCCTCGCCTCGGTGAAGGGCATGATCCGCAGCGCCGTTGAGCGCCGCATCCTCACAGCCACTCTGCCGCAACGCCTGTCCCAGGCCTTTGAAAAGGCAGCGGGAGGGGCCGGTCTCGGCCCTTCTGACCCGGCCAAGGAGGAGCAGGTCAGGAGAATGCTGGGAGATACGGCCAAAACCCTTACCGACAGTTCCGTGGTTTTTGTGAACGCCTCGCCCAAAGGCTATTCCTCAGGCAGACGGCCTACGGCCACGGAGCAGAATGTGCCCGGTTACACGATCTTCGGGGTCTTCTTCATTGTCCTCACCCTGGCCGCGAGTTTTCTGAGAGAAAAACAGGAGGGCACGTTCCAGAGGATCTTGACCGCGCCCTTGTCGAAACCGGCCCTCCTCATCGGCAAGCTTTTGCCCTACTACGTCGTGAACCTGATCCAAATCGCGCTCATGTTTGCGGTGGGGACCTTTCTTTTCGACACGACCCTCGGCAATGGTCCGGCCCTGATCCTCGTTTCCATGGCCCTGGCTGCAGCAGCGAACGGCCTGGGTTTGCTGGTGGCCGCCTTGGGCAAAACCGAGGCCCAGGTGAACAGTCTCTCTGTTCTTTTGGCCGTGACGCTCGCCGCGGTGGGCGGGATGATGGTTCCTGCTTTTGTCATGCCCGGCTTCATGAAAACCCTGTCTCTTTTCACCCCTCACGCCTGGGCCCTGGCCGGGTATCATGATGCCATGATTCGGGGCCTCGGCGTGACCGACGTCCTGCCGGAAACAGGCGTTTTGCTTGGGTTCGCAGTCGCTTTTTTCTCGGTGGCCCTCTGGCGTTTCCGTTTTGACTAGGCCGTGTCGAGCGCCGTGCGCCCGCACCCTATTGGACCAAAGTCCAATATCTTTTCTCTTTTGATTCCCATAAAGTCCGCGTCATCTTCTCTGGCCGGTTCGATTACCCGTAACCGCTTCTTGGATTCATGGGTCGGGGCGTTGTGTCAGCAGATGCAGAGGGCGCATCTGCCGGGGATGACGGGGCTCGACCTTCAGGATAAGCTCGCTTCCTCAGGGGCGACCTACCCGATCATTTTCATGACGGCCCATGACAATCCGCAGTGGCAGGAAAGGGCAAAGAAGGCGGGCGCCCTCGCTTACCTGAAGAAGCCTTTTGATGAGCAGGCGCTCCTCGGTGCGATCGAGCTCGCGTGCAGGGAGTGGGATTGAAGGAAGAAGCAGATGAAAGGCTGGGGAGGAAGGTTGAAAAAAGGAAGTGACAAGTGCGCCAGAGGCGCATAGATGACAAGTGACGAGTGACAAGACAGGAAAAAAACAACATGAATCCCTTTACTCGTAACTTGTCACTCGTAACTAAAATGCGCGCTCTGTAACTGAGCGTTTTCGAGCAAGCTGCGAGCAGGGTCTTCTTCAGCACCCTGCTAAGCCCTTAAAGAGCAAAAGTAGGAAAGTATAAAAAGAGATGAAAAGAAATTTGAAGACGGCTTTTTTTCTAACCCTGGTAGCA
>JALOPA010000162.1 GCA_025454125.1 Thermodesulfobacteriota bacterium | reverse complement strand
GGGTGATTTCGGAATTCTCGTGTATGGAGGATGGGACAGAAAGCAGGCCCTCCTCTGGAATTTCTTCACTTCCGTCAAATTGACTCTTGGACTGCTCATCGTTCTGGCCGTCACGTCCATCTTCGGGACGGTGATCCCCCAGCAGGAAGGAGCCATGGAGATGGCTGAGCGTTTGAGCCCGGGCTTGGTCAGCCTGCTGAGTTCCCTCCAGCTCTTCGACATGTATCACTCCCTGTGGTTCAGGCTGATCATCGGTCTCCTTGCGCTGAACCTTATCATTTGCTCCCTTGACCGTTTTCCCGGCGCATGGAAACGCTTCCGGTCGGCCCCAAAACTGGAGCGCACCAAGCCCTTCGACGAGCTTCCTCCCCATAGGAATTTCGACCTACCCGGAAAGCTCGACGACGTGCTCTCTCTCACCGACGGAATTCTGAAAACCAAATACAAAAGGACCTTTCAAAAAGACACGGATACCGGGGTGGTGCTGTACGCGGAAAAGGGCCGGATCTCTCACCTGGGGGTCTACCTGGTCCACCTGAGCGTTTTGATCATCCTCGTCGGCAGCATTGTCGGTTCCCTCTTCGGGTTTGAAGCCTACGTGAACATCCCGGAAGGAGACACGATCAACAAGGTCAGGCTCCGCAAGAGCCAAGCGGCCAGGGCTCTGCCTTTTGACGTTCGATGTGATCGGTTCTATGTGGAGTTCTATGACAATGGGGCGCCCAAGGAGTATCGATCGGATCTCTTTTTCTCAAAGGAAGGGAAAGAGGTGCTCAAGGGGTCCCTGCTCGTGAATCATCCCATCACGTTTGAAGGGATCACCTTCTACCAGGCCAGCTACGGGTCCCTTCCCGGCAACAAAGCCCGTGTCGGCATTCGTCGAGAGGGTGATCCGGCCCCTGCGGTGCTCGATGTGGAAGTCGAAAGACCTTACGATCTGCCGTCCGGCGGAGGGCAGTTCATGGTTTTCGAGACCCGGTCGGACTTCATGAAAATGGGTCCGGCCGTCCAAGTGGCCGTGAAGCCGCCTCAGGGCGAGGAAGTCCGCTTCTGGGTGTTCAAGAACATCGAGGCGATCAAGGAACGATTCCCGGGCTTCTTCGAGAAGTTCCCCAAGTTCAACCCCGGAGCCTACAAGCCCTACCGCTTCTCCCTCGAAAACCTGGAGGCCAGATACTACACGGGGCTTCAGGTGAGCAGGGATCCCGGGGTTCCACTGGTCTGGACCGGGTTTTTCCTGATCATGATCGGCCTTTTCGTCGCGTTCTTCACGTCCCACCGAAGCATTTGGATCCAGATCTCCAGGACGAAGCGAGGACTGAACATTCGTGTCGCCGGAAGGGCCAACAAGAACCCGGTCGGACTGGAACGGGAGCTGAACCGGATCGCTTCCACGATCAAAGAAAAGGTTGACCGGTCAGATTGAAGGACGGAGGGACAACGATGTAAAGGCGCTAAGCAGAAAAAGCATTACAGCCCTTACTTCCTTTGTGCCGGTGTGCCTTTGCAACTTTGTGCCTTGTTTAACTTAAAGAGGTGAGCAGTGAATTCGATTATTTTGAGCTACATCACATTTGTGTACTTCCTATCCTTCATGCTTTATCTCTTCATGATGGTGATGGGAAAGGAGTTCTTCGGCCGGCTGGCCACCGTCGTAACCCTGGCGGGGATTCTGGGCCAGTCCCTCGCCATCGCTCTTCGATGGATCGAATCCTATGATCTCGGCATCGGACACGCTCCCTTGTCCAATCTCTACGAGTCTCTGATTTTCTTCGCCTGGACCATCGTCTTCCTTTACCTCCTCATCGAATGGCGGACCAAGAACCGCAGCCTCGGCGTCTTCGCGACTCCGCTCGCCTTCCTGGCCATGGCCTACGCCTCCTACTCGCCGACGATCAACAGCGGGATTCAACCCCTGGTGCCTGCGCTCAAGAGCAACTGGCTCATCGCCCACGTGATCACGTGCTTCTTCGGGTATGCCGCTTTCGGCCTTGCCTTCGGACTGAGCCTCATGTACCTGTTGAAAAGACGCGAAAAGCCCGAGGGAGGCAACCTATTCGTTCGACTCATTCCCGAATCCTCCATCCTGGACGATCTGAACTACCAGATGGTGGTCATCGGGTTCTTGCTCCTCACGCTCGGAATCATCACCGGTTCCGTGTGGGCCCACTCCGCCTGGGGCAGCTACTGGAGTTGGGACCCCAAAGAAACGTGGTCCCTGATCACCTGGCTGGTGTACGCGGCCCTGCTCCATTCCCGCATGGTCAGGGGCTGGAGAGGCAACAAGCTGGCTCTCCTCTCCATCATCGGATTCTCCTGTGTCCTTTTCACCTACTTCGGGGTCAACTACCTGGCAGGACTGCACAGTTACGCAAAGTCGTGAGGGCCGATGGCTCCCCATGTTCCAGTACCAGCTCAACCATCGCTTTTTTGCCCAGGTTCCAGAGGGGATTGAAGAGCTGGCTGCTCGGGAACTGGTTGAGCTCGGCGCCGAGCGCGCACACCCCTCCTATCGAGGCGTTTATTTTGATGCAGGCAAGGCCGTCCTCTACAGAGTCAACTACGGGGCGCGACTCGCCACCAGGATCCTGGCTCCCTTGACCAGCTTCCGCTGTCACAGCACCGATTACCTGTACAGGAAATCCAAAGAAATCTCCTGGGAAGAGTTTTTCACTGCAGATCAGACCTTTGCCGTGTTCGCCAACGTGACGCACAGCAAGATTCACCACTCCCAGTATGCAGCCCTTCGCCTCAAGGACGCGGTGGCGGATGCGTTCAAAGAGCGTTGCGGCACCAGACCCTCTGTGAGCAGGGGTGACCCGGAGGTGTGGATCGGCCTCTACGTCGAACACGACAGGGCCACCATCAGTCTGGACACCTCCGGCGGGTCCCTTCATCGCCGCGGCTATCGGGAAGAAGGCGGTGAAGCGCCCATGCAGGAAATCATTGCCGCCGCCGTGATCCGCCTTTCAGAGTGGGACGGATCCAGGCCCCTTTATGACCTGATGTGCGGTTCGGGAACGCTCCTGAGTGAGGCGTTGATGGCTTTTTGCAGGATTCCCGCCGGCTACAGGAGACCGCGTTTCGGCTTTCAATTTCTCCCCGACTACGAAGCACCTCTTTGGCTGTCCGTGAAAAAGGAGATGGATGGCGCCATGCAGGAGCCGCGCCGCGGACTGATCTCCGGAAGCGACATTGCAGAAGAGGCCGTCGCCACGGCCATGAAAAACCTGACCGACCTCCCCTACGGCGACCGGGTCCGTCTGACGGTCGGGGATTTCAGAAGCATCCCGGATCTTGGAGGCCGGGTCATTCTCTGCAACCCTCCCTATGGGATTCGGCTCGACCGAGGCAGGGATCTGGGCCCGCTCTACAGAGATCTCGGCGACTTCCTGAAACAGAGATGTTCGGGGTCCTCGGCCTTTGTCTACTTCGGGAACCGGGAGTGGATCGGCCATGTGGGGCTGAAACCTTCATGGAAAAAGCCCCTGAAGAGCGGAGGGCTTGACGGCAGGCTCGTCAAGTATGAGATGTACTAGCCGACCCCAGTTGTAATTCACAAGCCTCTGTGCCAGAATAGAGTTCACCAGAGAGGAATGCATGAAAACGGAAACGCCCATTCCAAGTCAGGAAGATCTCAGGAAACGGGCAGACGAACTCGTCAAGGGACAGAATACCATGACCCTCTCCACTGCCGTCAAGGACGTGGCCTGGGCCGCACCGGTTTACTACGCCAACCTCGATTTCAAATTCTATTTCTTCTCTGACCCTGCTTCCCGGCATGTCCAGGAAGCCCTGGCAAGCCGTCAGGTTGCTGCAGCCGTCTTTCACCAGTCTTCTACGTGGAAGGAGATTCGAGGCATCCAAATGTCCGGGACCATCCGTCCCCTGGCTCCAGGCATTGAATCCGTCAGAGCCCTTCGCGCCTATCTCAAGAAGTTTCCTTTTACACTGGAGTTCTTCGGCTCCGGAGACAAAATGGATCTTGATGGTTTTGCAAAGAGGTTTCGGGTGAGGCTCTATTGCTACCAGCCGGAACTTCTTTACTACATGGACAACCGCATTCGCTTCAGTTTTCGCGAGCGCCTCCAACTGCCCTAACCCCCCTTACGCCGAATCCCAGACTCTCTGCCCTCTGCTCGTGCATTCATAGAAGTTGGCGCTTCTTGACGAAAATTGTTATAGCTGCACAAATTTTTGTGCTTTTCCTCCTCTTTCTCCTGGTCTGCCCTCTTTTTCCTTCGGCCAGCTCAAGGAGCACTTTTTTTTTCGAAAAGAGGCTTTACGGTGAAGAAGCCTTCAGACCAAGGGTCTTCAGCTCATGACAACGGCCGGAGGCAGGATTCCTTCGTCTTTCCATTCCCGGACGGTTCACAAGTTCCCCTTCTGGCATGAATTTAGCATCATTGAACGGCAGGAGTTCTTTACCGTTCAGGTATGTTTTGTGGTTCATTGATTCTTCCAAGACCTGACACGTCGCTCCAACCCGAGTCCCGCGGAGGTTGAGGTTTTGCCTGCAAAGCAGATTTCGCAGTCTATCAAGACAAAAGTCAGGAGAATGGAAAGGCCGACTTCCGAGCAAATGGCGATTCCTTGGGAAGCCTTGTCCAGAGAAAAGCAAAAACTTCAGCTTCTCGTCGAGAAGTCCCCTTTTGCCGTAGCCATCGTCGATCAGGAAGGGAACTACAGTTACTTCAACCCCAAATTTACCGAGCTGTTCGGCTATGGGCCCGAAGACATCTCTACGGGCAAAGATTGGTTTGAGAAAGCCTTCAGAGACCCGGAGCGCAGAAAAGAAGCCATTACCGCATGGGCTGAGGATCTGCGCAGATACCCCATAGGCGAAACCCGGCCCCGGAGTTACACGGTCACCTGCAAGGACGGTTCAGACAAACTGATTTTTTTCCGGACCGTGACTACCGAACAGGGCGATCACTTCGTGACTTACGAAGACATCACGGAAAGAAACAAGGCGGAGGAGACCCTCCGGGAGGGCGAAGAAAAGTACAGAACCATTCTTGAGAACATCGAGGAGGGATACTACGAAGTCGACCTCCAGGGAAATGTCACCTTTTGCAGCGACTACCTTTGCAGCATCATGGGGTACCCTCGAGAGGAACTTCTGGGCACCAACAACCGCCGGTACATGGACCCCTTGAGCGCCAAGCACGTTTTTGAAACCTTCAACCGGGTTTTCCAGACCGGTGCGCCTTCCAAGAGCTTGCACTGGGAGTTGATCCGCAAGGACGGCTCCGTCCGCACCGTGGAGATATCGGTTTCTCTCGCCCGCGCTGCAGGCGGCGAGCCGCTCGGTTTCCGGGGGATTCTCAGGGATGTGACGGAAAAGAAGCGCGCCGAGCAGGCGCTCAAAGAAAGCGAGGAGAAGTACAGGGAACTCGTGGACAATGCCCCGGCCGGTATCTATGAAGTGGACTTCATAGAGAGAAAATTCGTCATGGTCAATGATGTCATGTGCGAGTACACGGGGTTCACAAAAGAAGAACTCCTGGGCAGCATGAGTCCTTTCGACATCCTCACCGACGAGTCCAAAGCCCTCTTCATGGAGAGAATGACCAAGATTTTCGCCGGCGAAAAAGTCCCTCAAACCGTGGAATACACCATCAAAACCAAGGACGGCAAGACCATCTGGGTGATCTTGAACCACAAGCTCATCTATGACAAGGGATTCCCGAGGGGTGCAAGGGCCGTGGTGCACAACATCACGGAGCGCAAGCTCGCGGAGCAAGCACTTCAGAAATCGGAAGAGAAGTACCGTTTTCTTGTAGACAACGCCAACGACGCCATCTTCATTGCCCAGGAC
>JALOPA010000161.1 GCA_025454125.1 Thermodesulfobacteriota bacterium | reverse complement strand
GGGGTCAAAGCGGCGGACGCCCGCTACAAGAGTCTCAAGACCGGGTCCCGGGAGCAGGAGATCGCTGAGGCGGCAGCCGCCAGGGACAGGGCCAAGTTCGAGTGGGAAAACAGGGAAAGGGATTACAAGAGGATGAAAGACCTCTTCGCGAGCCGCATCGTGTCCGAGAGCCAGTACGACTCAGCCCGGACCAGCGCAGAGGCGAGCCGGGCGGCTTACGAGGCTGCGCTGGAACGGTACAAGCTCGTGAAAGCCGGCCCTCGGGATGAGGCGGTGCTGGAAGGCAAAGCCAATCTCGCAGGCTCCAGCGCCGGCCTGGTCGCTGCCGAGGCAGGACGCAAGGAGGTGGAAAAACTCAAGCTGGACCTTCAGGCCTTGCGTGCCCAGAGGGATCAGGCCAAAGCCCTCCTCGCCATTGCCGAGGAAGATCTCAGGAAATCGCGTCTGTATTCGCCCTTTGACGGGTTTGTCACCGTGAAGGACGTGGAGGAAGGGGAATACGTCCAGGCAGGAACGCCCGTGATCACGGTCGCGAACCTGGATGAGGTCTGGGTGAAAACCTATGTTCCGGAGACTCAGCTCGGGAAAGTTTATCTCGGCCAAAAGGGAGAGGTGATTTCAGACACCTTTCCGAACAAGATCTACCCCGGCACTGTAACCTACATTTCCCCGGAAGCCGAGTTCACCCCCAAGAATGTGCAGACCAAGGAAGAGCGCGTCAAACTGGTCTACAGGATCAAGGTGACCCTTCAGAACCCCAATCAGGAACTGAAGGCCGGGATGCCGGTGGATGTGGTACTGAAGTAACGCGCTGCCGGCTGAAGCCGACAGCCAAAGGGGCAAAGGGACAAAACAAGGGACATAGGCACACAGTCCCAGTGGTACAAAGCAGTAGAATTCTTTTTTGTCTTTACCCTTTGCATCTTTGTCCCTTCCTCACTTTGTCCCTCTCTTCTGCTTTGTGCCTGTGTGCCTTTGCCACTTTGTGCCTGGTTCTACATGGAGTATTGGAGTTGGTGCTTGTTTGCGTTAGTCCGCGTGTCATTTCGAAGAAGCGGAGCGACTGAGAAATCTTTGATCCGGCTTGGAAAAGATTTCTCCCTTCGGTCGAAATGACAGAAGAAGGTGCTCACTTGTCCGACTGGGTATGGGATCATGGCTCTTGTTGAAGCTGAAAACCTGTGCAGGTCCTTCGGCAATGTAAAGGCCCTCGACGGTCTGAACTTCTCCGTGGAGCAAGGAGAGATCTTCGGCCTCATGGGACCGGACGGCGCGGGCAAGACCACCTGTCTGCGCATCCTCTGCGGATTGATGCGGCCCACGAGCGGCAGGGCCGGGGTCCTTGGGAAAGACGTGGGCAAGGATCCGGAAGCCGTCAAAGACCAGATCGGTTACATGGCTCAACCGGCCAAGCTTTATGAGGACCTGACGGTGAAGGAGAACATCGAGCTCTACGCCGACCTTTACCAGGTCCCCAGGGAGCGCTACGAGCGGAGGATGAAGAGGCTCCTTGATTTCTCCGGTCTTGCCCCTTTCACCGGCCGCCTCTTCAGGGACCTCTCCGGAGGGATGAAACAGAAGGTGGGCCTGAGCTGCGCGCTGATCCACACGCCCAAGGTCCTTTTCCTGGATGAACCGACCAACGGCGTGGATCCCGTGTCCCGCCGTGATTTCTGGAAGATCCTCTACGAACTCCATCGCGAGAATGTGACGATTCTGGTGGCCTCCACCTACCTGGATGAGGCGGACCGCTGCCACCGGGTGGCGCTGTTTGACCGGGGAAAGGCAAGGTTGGTCATGGAGCCTCTCCGTTTGAGAAGCCTGGTCAAAGGCCACCTCTTTGACCTGAAGACCCCTGAACGGAGAAAGGCCATGAGGGTTCTCAAGGCCTCTCCGAAAGTGGTGCAGGCGAGCCTCTTCGGCGCGGGAATCCACTTTTCCGTCAGGGAGGCGGAAGACCTTCCGCTCGTAGAGCAGGAACTCACCGCGTCCGGCCTCAGCGCCTTTCGCACCGAGCCCATCCAGCCGAGCCTGGAAGACGTCTATCTATCCCTTGTGGAGGGCGATCGAGCGCCATGAGCGATGCGGCCGTGATTCTCAAAGACGTGGTCAAACGCTTCGGCAGCTTTGTGGCCGTGGACCATATCTCCCTTGAAGTCGCTTCAGGGGAGATCTTCGGTTTTCTGGGCCCCAACGGCGCCGGCAAATCCACGACCATCCGCATGCTCTGCGGCCTTCTCAGGCCCTCTTCGGGTCAGGGATGGGTGCACGGGCTGGACATCGTGAGCCAGGCTGAGCAGATCAAGTCCCGTCTCGGGTACATGTCCCAGCGGTTCTCTCTTTACGACGACCTCCGGGTGGAAGAGAACATGAGCTTTTTCGGCGGCATCTACGGGCTGGACTCCTCGGCCTGTGAAACCCGAATCCGGGAGGTGCTGGCCCTGATCGGCCTCGAGGACCGGCGTCGATCCCTGACCCGGGAACTCCCCACGGGCCTCAAGCAGCGCCTGGCCCTCGGGTGCGCGCTCTTGCATCGGCCTCCCATCATTTTTCTCGATGAACCCACCTCGGGTGTGGATCCCGGGACCCGGCGCAACTTCTGGGACCTCATTTACACGCTCGCGGACGAAGGGGTCACGGTCTTTGTCACGACCCACTACATGGAGGAGGCGGAGTACTGCAATCGAATCGGGCTCATCGACCGCGGCCACCTGATCGCGCTGGGATCCCCTGCCGAGCTCAAATCCAAGCACCTGGCAGGAACCATTTACGAGATCGCAACCGACCAGGTCCTCGCAGCCGTCGAGGCCCTTTCCGCTGTGGAGGGCGTGCTCGACGCAGCGGTCTTCGGCCGGGCGCTTCACGTGAGGGTGAGGCAGGGCCTCGACGCTCCGGCGTCCCTCCCGCCGCTTCTCCATTCCTCCGGCCTTCTCGTGGATTCCATCCGGCCCATCGAACCCACGCTGGAGGACGTGTTCGTCGCTCTCGTGGGCCACAAGACAGGGCAACCCTCATGAGCATCCGAAGAATCAAGGCCTTGACCAAGAAAGAGTTCATCCAGATGAGCCGGGACATCCGAAGCCTCATGGGCGCCATTTTCAACCCCCTGCTCATGATCTTCCTCTTCGGCTACGCCCTGAGCCTGGACGTGGACCGCATCCCCACCGTGGTTCTGGATTTGGACGGAACGCCCGTGTCCCGCGAGTTCATCCACAGGCTCACCGATTCCCGTTATTTCACTCTCGTGCGCTATCTCAACAGGGACGGGGACGTGGATGAGAGCCTCGCAAGAGGCGAGGCGCTCATGGCGCTGGTCCTCCCCGTGGACTTCGCTTCCAAAGTGAAGCAGGGATTTCAGGCGCCCGTGCAGGTCGTCTTTGACGGAAGCGATTCCAACACCGCCACGATCGCCCTCGGGTACCTCAAGGCCGTGGCAGCGGGCTTTGACATTGCATTGCAGGAGCAGCGCATCCGGCGGGCCGGTCTCAAGATGGTAGACATGCCTCTTGAAGCCAGGATTCGCGTGTGGTTCAACCCGGAGCTCAAGAGCAAGAACTTCATCATCCCCGGGCTCACGGGCGTGATCATGATGGCCATCTGCTCCATCATGACCGCCTTGAGCGTCTCCAGGGAGAAAGAGACCGGGACCCTGGAGCAGCTCATCTCCACCCCCATTACGAGCCTGGAGCTTCTGCTCGGAAAGCTCCTCCCCTACCTTGCCGTGGGTCTCGTGGATCTGGCCTTGGTGGTGGGCGCCGGGGTGCTGATCTTCGATGTCCCCTTTCGCGGCAGTTACATCAACCTTTTCATCGCCTCCTTCATTTTTCTCATCGGCACCCTTTCCTGGGGGCTCTTCGTGTCCGTGGTTGCGAAGAACCAGATCCAGGCCAGCCAGCTCTCGGTGATCACCGCTTTTCTCCCCTCTTTTCTTTTGTCCGGGTTCATCTACCCCATTGAAAACATGCCGGTCGTGCTCCAGGCCATTACCTTCATCGTGCCGGCCCGGTATTTCGTGGAGGTTCTCAAGGGCCTGTTTCTGCAAGGTGTGGGGCTCGCCGTGCTGTGGCCTCAGGTCCTGGCGCTGGTCATCTATTCTCTGCTGGTCCTCAACCTCGCCCGCAAGAAATTCACCAAGAGGGTTCTCTGATGCGAATGATGCTTCTCAGAGTCAAGGTGCTTCTGGTCAAAGAGATCATTCAGGCTTTGAGAGATCCGAGGCTGAGGGTTCTGGTGTTCGTCCCTCCCCTGCTCCAGCTCGTGGCCTTCGGGTATGCCGCCAACCTGGACCTCAAGAACATCCCCATCGCGCTCTACGACGAAGACCGTACGCCTGTATCCCGGGAACTGGCCTTTGCCTTCGAATCCTCAGGCTACTTCAAGTTCGTGGAGACCATCCAGAGGCCCGAGGAGATGACCACGCTGATCGACAAGGGCACGGTCAAGGCCGTGCTCCATCTCGGGCCTGACCTGGCGGAACGGGTGGGAAGCGGCCGCACGGCCCTGGTTCAGGTCATCGTGGCAGGAACCAATTCGAACACCGCTTCGCTCGTGCAGAGCTACTCGCTACAAATCATCGAGCGGTTCAACAGGGCCAAGCTCAAGAAGAAGCTCGACGACAATCCTCCTCTTCGAAAAATCATCCCTGCCGGGTCCCAGGGAATCGTTCAACCCGAAGTCAGGGTTTGGTACAACACGGAACTGATCTCCAGGAACTTTTACGTGCCCGGCATCATTGCCCTCGTCATCATGGTCTCGGTCTTGAACCTCACGGCCATGGCCGTGGTGAGAGAAAAGGAAGTGGGCACCATGGAGCAGATCATGGTGACGCCGGTCCGGCCTGTGGAGTTCATCCTGGGAAAGACCATCCCCTTTGCCCTGATCGGCATTCTCCAGGTCGCTCTGGTGAGCAGCGTGGGCGTTTTCTGGTTCGGCGTGCCCATGAGAGGCAGCGTGGCGCTCCTGTTCGTTTCCCTGCTCATTTACCTTCTCTCCTTTCTCTCGCTCGGTCTTTTCATTTCCACCATCAGCCGCAACCAGCAGCAGGCCCTGGTGACCACTTTCTTCTTCACCTTTCCCATCATCCTGCTGTCGGGCTTCATCTTCCCCATCGCCAACATGCCCACGGTGATCCAGGTTGTCACCTACATCAACCCCCTCCGCTACTTCCTGGTGATCATCCGCGACATCTTTCTGAAGGGGTCGGGCATCGCGATCCTCTGGCCGCAGATGCTCGCCCTTCTCGCGATCAGCATTTCCGTGATGGTGCTCGCCGTGCGCAGGGTGAGCAAGACGCTGGATTAGAATCTTAGAGCGCAACTTCTCTGCGACTTGCGGAGAAGTTGGAGGTTGGAGGTCAGAGGTTGGAGGCAAGAACGGTTTTGCCTCAAACCCTGGTCGCCTCTGGCGCCGCCGAAGGCGGGTAAACCTCAAGCGAAGCGATCCTCAAGCCTCAATCAGCAGGCCAGATTTTGGTTGCGGCCAAAGGCCTGCATCGGGGAGGAATGGAGGGCTGGGATGTTGGAATGTTGGAATAAGGGAATAGTGGAAGGATTGAAAAATAGGGGGAGGGATTGATGCGTCAGCAGAAAGTCGAAGAACGCCCATGTCCGTCATTCCGGCGAAGGCCGGAATCCAGTTTTCTCTTGGGCCACCCAAAAAACCTAGACCCCCTTTTTTAACGGGGTAACGACTTCTCACGAGCCCGCCAATAGATTCAGGCGATGAGGGCCGCTTCAGCACACCCAGAGCAGCACCTCCATGAAACCGATCAGCGCCTGGCGGGCAGGGCGACGATCCCTTTTCGAATCCAAGGCAACAGATGG
>JALOPA010000160.1 GCA_025454125.1 Thermodesulfobacteriota bacterium | reverse complement strand
GGTGATCAAATCGTAAACCAGATGCATCCCCAGGTGTTCGAAGAACCGGCTCGAACCATAAAGGACGTTCCATCGGGTCCGGTCTATGTCGAAGTGCGCCTCTATACTTACTGAGCCGTCTTCACGCCGGTTGACTGTGGCAGGAAACCGGATGTCCGCTTTGACACCGCGAAGTTCGAGGGTTCCCTCCACTTGGAAGTTGGGGGAGCTCAGTGTGGGCGATTCCACCGGCTTCGCCGCCGCAAGGATGAACGAGGCCTTCGGAAACAGCTTCACGAAGAAGAAATCGTCGGACATGAGGTGGGCGATGAGGACCGGCTGAAGCGGGTCTCCGTCAAGGTCTTTGTTTTTGATCGACATCATGTCGATCTCGAAGGCTCCGTCAATGGCTCCGCGGCTCAGCCGGATTTCACCTTTGGAGAGTCTCAAGGTGCCGTAATGCTTCCCATTGGCATTGCGGCCCGTCCACCCGATCACACTCTCCTCCGTGCTGACCGCATAGACATGGTCCGCCAGGTCCACCGCTTTTCCGAGACGCTCGGGCGGCAACACGTTCTCTCCTTCGATGGACTGCCCTGATCTCAGCCAACCGTCCACGCCGCCGTCAAGAACATGCACGCTGTCGTATCCCAGGCGCAGAAGCTTCTCTGCCGCCTCAGCGGCATCGCGTGATTCAACGCTTGATCCGTAGAGAACGATTTCCTTGCTTTTGTCCCGGGTGATGGCTGCAACCTGGTCCGGAAAGGTCACTTCATAGACGCAGGCATTCATAGCCCCAGGAAGACGCCTCTTCTGGTAGATTTCCTTGGGCAGCACATCGATGAGGATGAAGGGTCTTCCTTCCCGCATCCGCTCTCTGAGTTCAGAAGGCTGAATCATCCTCACGCAATCCCCCCGTGTCGTTTTCCCAGCAGCTTGAGCGAGAGCTTGTCGATCATATCCTTGGTCATCGATTGGAGGTCGTATTCCGGCTTCCAATTCCAATCCTGCCGCGCCGCGCTGTCATCCATACTGTTTGGCCAGGAATCCGCTATGGCTTGTCTGAGAGGATCTACTTGGAACTCCATTTTGAAGGAAGGAATTTCCTTCTGGATTTGAGCGGCAATAATCTCCGGCGCAAAGCTCATCGCGCCGATGTTATAGGCATTTCTGTATCTCAGGCGGCCGGGATCGGCTTCCATAAGCTGGATCGCCGCTTTTAGAGCATCCGGCATATACATCATGTCCAGGTAGGTCCCTGGGTTTAAATAGCAGGTGAATGTTTTGCCTTGCACCGCGTCATAGTAGATCTGAACTGCGTAATCTGTGGTTCCGCCGCCGGGCGGTGTCTTATAAGAAATGAGCCCCGGGTACCGCACCCCTCGCGTATCGACCCCGAATCTCTTGAAGTAATAGTCACAAAGAAGTTCTCCAGCCACCTTGGTGACTCCGTAAATCGTATTCGGACGCTGAAAGGTGACTTGAGGGGTTTTGTCTTTGGGTGCCGTCGGACTGAACGCCGCGATAGAGCTCGGATAGAAGACCGCACACTTGTATTCGCGGGCCGCTTCGAGGACATTCAGGAGACCGTTCATGTTGACGTCCCAAGCTTTTTGGGGATCTCTTTCTCCGACTGCAGAAAGCAGGGAAGCCAGATGATAAATCGTGTCCACCTTGTATTTGCTTATGATTTCTGAGATCGTTTCGGCTTCCGTGCAGTCAAAAAAGGCGCATGGCCCTGATTCCAGAAGCTCTTGGCTGGGTTTAGTCACATGAGCGACGGCGATCACATTGTCATTCCCATAGGCTTCTCGCAACGCCAGCGTCAGTTCTGACCCTATTTGACCTGCTGCACCTGTCACCAATATCCTATGCACTTTCGTCACCTCCAAACCTCAGTAGGCTACCCTTCTGTCGGCATGACCCGCCCCGGGCAGTTCGTTCCACGATTGCTCTCCCCTCGAAGCCTGGTGGACCGGCAGAATGCTGAACATCCACGATCAAGCTCATGGGCACGAGGGACGGCCGCTTCGAGTGCGATTTGACAATATACCGAGGCCGGGGAGAGTGATCAATAAGAAAAGGGGGCCCTGCAAAAAACCGACCGGTTCCATCCGGGAGCATTCCCGCGATCATCGTTGCCGGCTTCTGATCGCAGAGTCAGGGAATCGGCGGTGAGCGCATGGGCATAGCCCTTTTCAGTTCTGAGGTTGAGCCCTTGAACAGGGATTCGGGTCGACTGCCGCATTTTGGAGTTGCAGAAAATCGTGATCGGCGGTAAAAGCCCGGTGAAGCCGTTATTCAGATGCCGCTTCAATCCCGAACTGTAAGGCCCAAAGAGGCGTGCGATCGTCCATTCGGGTGTGAAACCTCGTCCGAATTCGGCTGTATGCGTCGTAAGCACTGGGTTTCTTTAACTCCGCGATTTCCTTACCGGGTAAAGAGGATGACATCATGCCACTAGAAAAGCTGGATACATCTCTTAGACAAGAAATCGACGCTCTGAAGGCGGAGGGACGCGCCAAGATCCCCGAACGGGTGATCATGGAATACCTTCCTCCTGTGGGAGAAAGAGGACCCCGCTACAAACTGAAGGGATCCGACAGGGAATACATTCGCATGAACTCCAACAGCTATCTGTCTCTGTCGAATGACCCCGAACTCATCGAAGCCGCTGACAGAGCCACCAAGACGCTGGGCGTGGGCCCGGGCGCTGTGCGGTTCATTGACGGAACCTTTTCCTATCACCTTGCCCTCGAAGAAAGAATCGCTCGCTTTGTGGGCAAGGCTGCCGCCAAGATATTCAACTCCGCCTACACATCCAATTGCGGTCTGGCCCTGGCGATTTCATCGAAACAAACCTACTGGATTGGGGACCAACTCAATCACAACAGCATTATCCGGGCGATGCGCATCTCCAATGTGCCCGGGACCAATCGAGCCATCTATGATCACAACGACATGGAGGGGCTCAGAAGATGCCTGGATGGGGTTCCCCAGGACATGGAACGGGTCGTCATCATTTTTGACGGCATCTTCAGCATGAGGGGAGACTACGCCCCCATTGACCGGATTGTGAAGACGGCAGAACCGTACCAAGCAAAATTCAAGGATGGCGTGATCACGGTGGTCGACGACTCCCACGGCATCGGCGCCTTCGGAAAAACCGGCCGGGGCGCGGCCGAATTTTCAGGCGCTCAGCCGGATGTGATCATCGGGACCTTCGGCAAAGCGTTTGGAGTGAACGGCGGGTTCGTCGCCGCGAGTGATACCGTGATCGAGGCCATACGCCAAAAAGCGGACACTTACATTTATACCAACCCGCTGGGTGTGGGGGACTGCGCCGCTGCGATAAAAGCCATCGACATCTGTGACAGCAGCGAAGGCCTCAGGAGACTGGACCATCTCCAGGAGAGGATCCGGCAGTTCCGCCAGGGCATCGCCGCTCTTGGCCTGGAATCCATCTCCGGGCCCCATCCGGTCGTTCCTTTGCTGGTCCGGGATACCGTCAAAACGCACCGTCTGGTTCAGTACCTTTTTGACCAGGGCGTCCTAGTGGTTGGGTTGACCTTCCCTGTGGTCCCTCGTGGGGATGAGACCATCCGCTTCCAAATCAATGCGGCTCACACCAAGGCAGATATTGATCAGGTTCTAAAGATATTGTCGGGTTTCAAGCACTGATATCGCACGCCCTGATGCGGCGTCTCGAACGAATTCCTTTTCTATCGATCTCAGGGAGAGCCTTTGACAGCTCTGGGGGCTCTCCCTTTTTTCCTGCAATTGCGCGAACCGGCAGTCCTTGCCGCTGCACCCATCACAAGCGGCGTCTCAGTGACCTCCTCCTCTCTAGCGACTCTCACAACAACATTCGGTCCTGATCGTTCAGTATCCATGCGCCTCGGCGATTCAGTTGACATCCCCGGGAACTGAGCGTCTCTGTAGTGCTGTCACGGACTGGAACCGAAGCCATGGCGGTTCAGATTCTCCGCTTTGCCGAGGGCGGACTGTGGGGCAAGCGTCCTGCCCTGGGGACCGTGATGATCCTCATATCCACAACTCTGACCGCCCCGGCCTCAGCAGCTGGAGCCACGTGGACGAAGGTCCAGAAGACGCAGGCGGGATAAAGAGAGAAAGGACAGAGGAGCGCCGTGCCTTCGGCATAGCTTGAGGTTGGAGGACCGCCGTGCCTTCGACACGGCTTGAGGCAGCGGCAGTGGCTGCTTGTTTCAAGACTCACGCGTCAATACAGACACTGCTTGGCAACTCAAAATGGGCTTAGAGCAAATTGAAACAAGCGACATGCGACATGCAACTTGCGGCGATCCCGAGAAAGAAATCGACTCACAGAAAGGTCCGCCCGAGCTCACTTCTGAGTCTTGCACCGGGAATTAGAGATAAGGTGCCATCTTCATCATGATCTCGTGTTTCTGCAGAGATCCCGGCAGGGTTTCCGTCAGTTCCCCCCGGTCAAAGACGAGGATTTGGGGAACGCTCAAAATGTTGAAGCGGGACGAGAGCCCGGGATTCTGATCCACATTCACTTTCCCCACCCGGACTTTCCCCAATGACTCTCTGGCAAACTCATCGATGACAGGGATGAAGGTTCTGCACGTGGGGCACCAGGGAGCCCAGGCAAAAACCAAAGCCGGCAGCGGAGACTTCAAGACCTTGGGTTCGAAGTCTCCGTCTGTGACGATCAGGGGCTGCGGGAGGAAAAGCTCCTCCGTTGCCAGCGGCTTCCTGCATTTCCCGCAAACCGGATTCGACTCAATCCTGTCCGCCGGGATTCTGTTCCGAGCGCCGCACTCCATGCAACGGAGCTTGAATCCCTCCCCTGTCTGCTTCTCTTCAAGGGGAAGCGGGGTCCCGCATTTTCCGCACTTCGCCCCGGCTCCCGGTTTATCCACGGGAACGCGGTTTTTTGCCCCGCATCGGGCGCAGGAAATGATTCGTGTGCTCCTCTCTTCCATTCCTCGTTCGACCTACCAGGAAACAGCCGTTTTCTTGAAACGCATCATTCTCTCTTCAGGAGCCGGTGGCCTGGCTGCAGCTGCGCCAGGTCCTTTGGCCGCCTGGATGCGCTGGGCAAGATCAGGATGGGTGGCGAAGATTCCTCCTGAAGTCTGCTTGCTGGTTTGCTCCAGACGATCCAGCAGACTGACGAACTGACGGCCGTCATATCCGCACGTCTTCATGCAGCCGATCGCAAGTGTATCGGCCTGCAGCTCCTGGTCCCTGCCATATCCGTTGACCACAAGGGTCTTGAACACATCATCCACCGTGCCCTGGAAGAGGTCCACCAGGCTGGCCATTTCAGCCGCTGTGTAGGTTTTTGCCGTTTCCGTGGCGAGGGTGGTGATGACCTCCGTCCACCTGGCGCTGCTGATCGCCTGAATACCGTGCTTCTCGGCCACGTGGCCTACCTCGTGGGATAGAACCGCGGCCAGCTGGTCTTCGTTGCTCACCATCTTGAGCATCCCCTTGGTAACGAAGATGGTCCCTCCCGGGCAAGCAAATGCGTTAATTTCCTCCGTGTCGAGCACGGCAAAGTGATAACCGCCATAAATATAAGGTCTCGGCGAACTCATGACAACCGTGTTGCCCACGTAATTCACATAGGCCGTCACGGCTTGATTCCGATAGAGGTTGTACCTGGTGAGAATCGTCGCAGCCACGCCCCGGCCGATGAAGTACTCTTCTGTTTCGGAGACCGGCCTGGCAGCCTTCTCGACCTTGACCGCGGTCTTGTCGAGGGCCTGCTTCTGCCCTTCCGTGATATAACCCGTAGAGACTCCCACGCTCGTCGCGACCTGAGTAGCCGTCGCACACCCTACGAACATTGGA
>JALOPA010000159.1 GCA_025454125.1 Thermodesulfobacteriota bacterium | reverse complement strand
TGTCCTGTTCTGATTCCTCGAAAACACCCAGTTCAGTGCCTTGTTCAACGAGGATCTTGATCTCCTCAGGAGTGACGTGGGGTTCCGAAGACGGTTTGACCCTGAAGATCCTCAGCACCGCGTCTGTGAACAGACCGAGAAGGCGCACAAGAGGGGAGGCCGCGGAGGACAGAAACCGCATGGGGACGGAGACGGTGGAGGCGATTCTTTCGGCGTGAACCAAAGCGATTCGCTTGGGTGCGAGTTCTCCCAGCACAAGGGAGAAGAAGGTGACTCCCACAACGACCACGCCCACACCGATGACCCCTGCGTAAGGTGCAAGCACAGGCACTGTGACGGCAAGACCCTCGATTTGACGGGCCAGGGTCGCCCCTCCGAAGGCGCCCGCCAGGATGCCGACCAAGGTGATCCCGATTTGCACGGTGGCCAGGAATCGGTTCGGGTGGCTAGCCAGTTCCAGAGCGGCGCGAGCGCCGGCATCGCCTGAATTGGCTGACTGCTGCAGCCGAGTCTTTCGTGCGGCAACAATGGCGATCTCGGACATGGCCAGAAGGCCGTTGGCGGCGATGAGGACAAAAATGACCAAGGTCTCCAGAACGAATTGTGTCAAGCGATCACGCTCCTTTCCGTTTCACGGGGCGGTTGATCCCCGCTTAAGCCTTTTCAGCAGCCTGAGAGCGGTCAGGGCTCGTAAGCGTAACTCCAGGTTTCGGTGAGAACGTTGTCACCCATTTTGAGAAAGGCTCGGAGCTCTACGGGTTCCTTCGCCTTGGGACGGTCTCTATCGGCAGATAGGGCTTCGTCGGGGAGAACCTGAAAGACGAGGCGCCAGCCGCCGGTGAACCTGTTCTTGTAAACCTGCTGCTCCATGAACTTGGCGCCGGAGCCCACCGTGACGACCCCCTCGACCGGTTTGTCCTCCGGAAGAGAGTCCAGCTGAGGGCCGGCAAAGTCGATGACGAATTTTCTGCCTCCCTCCACTTTGGTGCTTGCCGCTCGTGTGGCCACCACCCTCCCGGCAGGAGGTCGCGGGCTCTCTGTGGCGTAGTGCCAGATCATCCGGTAGGCGTAGGAGAGGGACTGTCCTTTCTCCGGCAGTTTGGAGGGGACAAAAAAGGCGACGATGTTGTCGTAGATCTCCTTGTCCGTGGGGATCTGGATGAGTTCCACCCGGCCTTCCCCCCAGTTGCCCGCAGGGCTGATCCAGAGGCTCGGCCTGTTTTCATAGTTGCTCTCGAAATCCTGGTAATGGTCAAAGTCGAGGTCCCTCTGAGACAAGCCGAAGCCCACAGGGTTGTTGACCTGAAAGGAGTTGATCATCAGGGTCTTGGGATTGACCAAGGGGCGCCAGATCCACTCGCCTGTCGCCGTGGCGATCATGAGACCATCCGAATCGTGGATCTCGGGACGGAAATCATCCATGACCTTCGCGTAGGAGTTCTCACCATGGTGGAACATGCTGGTCATGGGGGCGATGCCGAGCTTGGCGACCGGTTTGCGGAAAAACAGCGTGAGTTCGACATCCATGACCGTTTCCTTACCCGGATGGATGACGAAACGATAGGCCCCTGCAACGCTGGGGCTGTCCAGAAGAGCGTAAAGGGTGATGTCCTTGGCATCGGGCAGCGGCTCATGAATCCAGAATTTTCTGAAATAGGGGAACTCCTCTCCTGAAGGAAGCACCGTGTCAATAGCAAGGCCCCTGGCCGACAGACCGTAGTTCATGCGCTGCCCGACGGCCCTGAAGTAGCTCGCTCCCACGAAAACCGCCACTTCATCGTGATAATCCGGTGTGTTGATGGGGTGATGGATGCGAAATCCCGCAAAGCCAAGGTTGTCCGGCACAAGGGGTTCCACCTCTTGCCTGCGATAGGTGAAGAGATCTTTTGAAAAGGGGATAGGCTTCACTTCTCCCTTGGGGGTGATCGTGTAAAAGGCGACGGTGCGATCGTAGTAAAGCCCTGGGTGAAAGAACTGGAGAGTGAAAGGGAGTCCTTCTTTTTTCCAAAAAGACCTGTCGGGCTTGAACCGGATGTCGCGCCACTGGTCATAGTTGATCGCCATCAAGGGATCGGGCACTTCTCCCCTTGGGCTCTTGTAATCACTGCCGGAGAGCTTCTTGGCTTCCTGCACAACGTTCTGAAAGGAGAACACGCTTTTCGCCGCAAGGGCTTCTCCCTGTGCAGCGCACTCTCCAGAGGCAAAGAAAAAGACAGAGGCGAAGAGCAAGATTGCTTTTGTGCCGGATCGAGTTATCATTTCATTTGCCCAATATTTCATCCGATTCTATCCTCCATAATGCACCTCGGCATGGTTTGGTGTCCAGCATGATGCCGGAAGACACCTTGCGAGCGTACGCTACCTTAACCTTTTTTTGTAGCTTGTGGCAATCCCCGCACGGCTTCCCGGCTCGACGCGGGTTTCGAATTCAGGCTGATCCCTCATGTACTGAAAGTACCGATCCGTGTCGCTCCAATACCCCCCGCGATAGGCCGGGGTACGCCCTTCTACATTGTGGGCAGCGATGCATCCGCCCGGCTCGACCTTGGGGATCAAGGCTTTGGCATAGTGGATGTACCCGTCTTTATCCGCATCGATGAAGACGAAGTCGAAAGGCCCGGAAAGGGCTTCGACCAGTTCATGAGCGTCGGCGTTTCTGGCGTCGATGTACGCGCTGAGGCCTGCTTCCCTGAAGTTCGCGAGAGCCTGTTTGTAACGGTCTTCATCAATTTCGATTGTGATCAGTTTTCCGCCGGCTTTGCTCAAAGCCCAAGCTATCCAGACGGCCGAGTGCCCGGTGGAGGTGCCCACCTCCAGGGCGCGCTTGTATTGATTCCGCACGATGATGTCGTGGAGGATCTTTCCGTCCTCTTCGGGGACATTCCAATCCTGCCAGCGGTTCTTCATTTTGTCGAGAAAGGACTTCACCTTGGTATCAAGAGCGCTGTCAGGCTCCTGATCCTGGCTGGAGCAGGGGATCGCGAAGGCAAATAGGATGCCGAACACCAGTGGTAAGACCACAGAGTGCAGTTTCATCATCGTGCCCAAATCCTTTTCTTTATGCCGTTTCTAATGGCAAAGCATCGCTGGTTTGTCAACCCTTCTGAGGCGGAGTGGCTGTTCGTCAGCCGTCGATAAGGACGGGTATCACCCGGCGTACCGGTACATGCCGCTTCCAGATGTGGAGTGACGAAAATTGGCAAATTTTACCTTGTTTCCGCAAGAAGAGGGGAAATTCAAGAGCCAAATGAATCGCATTCATAAAGATAGGGCGGGGATTGACGGCCTTAGAGGAGGAGGTCCAACCAAAGGCAAGAGTCCCGATCCATGGAAAAGGATAGAGCCGTATAATAGAAGTGAGAGTGCAATGCTATGAATTCAGACAAGATTTTCAGCACAGGATTCGGATCCCTTTAGGCTTCGGAACGAGGCAATCCTGCATAGGCTTCGAGGTCCGGGTTGACGCCGGTCAGAGCGCTGAACGCGGGCGCCTGTTTTGTGGGTTTTGGTCCGGGAGTTGCATTTTTTCCCAGCGGCATACAGAGAGCAGAAGGCATGGCGTTCTTGTTTATCTTTCCCGGCATCTTATCTTTATCGCAGAACCTAAAGCCATGGAGAAGAGAGCATCCCCATGAAGGCCGGTGCAGTTCTAGAAAGAAGGATCCTAACCAGTGAAAAAGCCATTCCTGGCCATCCTTATGTTTCTCGCCCTGACTCAAAGCGCGTGGGCGGTGAGCTTTGAGGAGGACAAGTACGCCCAGGATTTGGTTGCACGGATTTCCCATGAAACGCTCAACAGCGAATATGATCAGGCCGTCAGCAGGACCTATCAGCTGATCCGTATCTATCCCAAAGAGCCTTTCCCTCGATTTCTTCTCACGACCATCTACATGTACATTCTCCGGTCTTACTGGGATTTCCAAGCCGACGAAAGGTACGAAACGTACAAAAGGAAATTCTCCGTTGCAGCGGCAGAGGCCAGGAAGGCCTGCGACGAGTACCCAGTTCAGAACGCAACGATCTATTTCCTGAGAGGAATGGTCCTCGGTGTAGAGGGCATGGTTCATCTCCAGGACAAGGAGTACCTGGACTCCTACTCCAAAGGAAAGAAAGCCGTGGCCGCCTTGGAGAAATCATTGGAGATGGACCCCGCGAACTACGATGCCTATCTCGGCCTGGGCATGTTCGAGTACTACTGCTCGAAGCTGACCGGCGCAGTCAAGGTCCTCGCGTGGCTCATCGGCTTCAGCGGCAACAGCGAGAAAGGACTCGACTACGTGACAAAGGCCATGACCCGCGGCAAGTATGCCGGCGAAGCGGCCAAGGTCTTTCTCGCCTATGCTTACATCCAGTATGAGGACAAGACGGATGAGGGAGTGGAACTCGCCAAGAGCCTTCGAACAAGGTACCCGAGAAACTACACCTTTATTGAATATTTCCTGCGGGCAGCCAGGAAGCTTCCTCCTGAGAGGGCTGCGGAGGGCCTCAGGTGGATCGACACTTACGTGAAGACGCCCAACTGGAAAGAGGAAGTCCTTTTGTTCGTGCCTTTCAATATTGAAGAGGCGGACTATGTGCAGGCAAGGCTCTATATGGCGCGGAATGACTATGCGGCAGCCAGGAATCTCCTGGAACCTGTCTCAGCGTGCAGCCACCATATCGATGAATTCACCACCGAAGTGAACCTGGCCCTGCTCTATGTGTATGCAAAGACCGCCAACCATGACAAGGCCAGGGAAATCTACTCCCTGATCATGAACCACAAATCCATCAACGATTCCCATTCCAAAGCCAAAGACCTTCTCAAAACCTAGAGCAAACTCACTCGAAGTTGACCTTGAGCCCCAGGTTTTCGGTGAGGACGGACGACATGCTGTTGAGGCGGGCGAGGAGTCTCTGCCGATCGGGGATCATGCTGTTTTGCTTCATGAACGCGATGGCTTTGGGCTTGAATTGGGCGCGCAGCTCCGCATACATGTCTTTTCCCTTGAGCCAATCGACTAAAGCCACAGTCCCCGACATTTTGGAGATAAAGTGCAGCGACTCCAGGTCGACGGCGAAATCAAGCTCTTTGGCCGGTGGGAGGGTGACCACGATCTGTTTCTCGCGCAAGGAGATCGAGTTCGCGGTCAGTTCTTTCATGTCGATCCCGTAGTACAATCTCGCCGTTCCGATGAGATATCCCTCGCGCTGACCAAGGAGGATATTGCTTTCGGAAACGGATACGACGATCTGCGAGGCGATCCTGTCGGTGACCAGAAAAGCCATGGCTTCGCTCTGCAGGAGGGTGAGCGTTTGTTTTTCGACTCGATCCCATTCAAAGACCGCTCTCAGCGACTTGAGGAAGGGGAGGGCGACGTAAGTCCCCGCACCGCCTATGCAGAGGGCGATGACCATGATCAGGGTCGTCTTCAGAGTTTTCATCACGAATCCCCCTTGGTTAACAGGAGACGATCCGCAACAGGATGAAAAGCGCGATAATCGCAACCAAGAGCAAGAGAATGATCGGAATGATGCCGGACGAATTCTTGATAAGTCTCATCGCAAACCCTCCTGACCCCACTGGGGTTTTGCTCCAAACCCTTCTTTTCTTCTGAAGCGCCCAGCCTTTTTCGGCTCTATGCGAGAGGCAACTTCGATAGAGCCCTTGTCCTCTCGTCGTGGTATCGGACCAAGGGTGAGGCAAAATGGCTTCCCACGGTTTTCACCAGCCTGCAAGTGGAGAACGCTTGGCTCTTAGAATCATATTCTTTTATCCATTCGTCAATGCGATTCTTGTCCTTCCCCTCGTAAGGATAGGGCAGGCGAAGGGACTTCATCTCGATTCTGTGGGTTTTAGGGGTGAGCCTGGCACGGT
>JALOPA010000773.1 GCA_025454125.1 Thermodesulfobacteriota bacterium | reverse complement strand
AATGACGAAAGGGCTTGACGACCACCAGATGTCGGAGATGATTCGCGTGGCCCTGAGTCTTGATCCCTTGTGGCAGAATGCGCTGGGTCCTGATTGGAAAAAGATCATGACGCCGGAAAGGGCCAGAGAACTGTATCTGCGCTTGTGATGCGGTCCCAGTCCCAGGGAGAGATGAGCGCGCGAGGCGCTGGACCACGCCGTCACCATGAAGATCCTGATCGTAAAACTAAGCGCTATCGGGGATGTCATTCACACCCTTCCGGCCCTGACCACCCTGCGCCGGCACTATCCGGACGCTCAAATCGACTGGCTTGTGGAGAGCGCGGCAGCCGACCTGGTGCAAGGGCACGCGGCCGTGAATCGGGTGCTCATCTGGCGAAGAAGGGAGTTTGCCAAGCGTATCAAGGCCGGTGAACTTCCCTCTGCCGGCAGGCTCTTCTCAAGCCTGCTCCGGCAGCTGCGCGAGACGCGCTACGATCTGATCCTTGATTTCCAAGCGTTGCTCAAGAGCAGCCTGTGGATCTTCCTTGCGAAAGGCCTGCGAAAGGCGGGCTTCGGTCCAGGGATGGAGCATTCCGAAAGCAGCCATCTTTTCCTGAATGAGCGGATACCGGCCATCTCCATGGAGGTCCACGCGCTGGATCGAGGGCTGAGACTCCTCCAATCACTCGGCATCCCCAGCCCGGAGATTCTCTACGACCTCCCCATCGGCAAAAGAGACGAAGACGAAGCGAAAGATCTTGTCGCGGCGGGTGGGGTCCGGCCGGACCAGCCTTTGGTCGCCATCAACCCCGTGGCCAAATGGCCGACCAAGCTCTGGACACCGAACCGATTTGAAGAGCTCGCTCGGCGCCTGGTGGAAAAGGGGTTCCAGGTGGTTTTCACGGGGAGTGGGGAGGATCTCCCTCTCATCGATGAAATGGCCGGGCCGCTCGGATCTTCGGTGGTGCGCCTCGAGGGAAAAACGAGCCTCAAAGTCCTTGCGGCCCTGTACCGCTCGGCGAGCACGGTGGTTTCGACCGACACAGGGCCCATGCATCTGGCTGCGGCCGTGGGAACGCCGGTGGTCGCTTTGTTCGGGCCAACCGCACCCTGGCGCACAGGACCCTACGGAAAAGGGCACGTGGTGCTCCGTTCGGGCGTGAGCTGCAGCCCCTGCTTCAGCCGATCCTGCAAGACCACAGAACTCGAGCCCATGGCCTGCATGAACAGAATCACGGTGGATCAGGTTATGGAAGGTGTGTCCCGCGTGTGCGCTGAGAGAAAATCGGGGGCTGGACAAAGTGGACTGGGATAACACCTCTGGGTCTCTGGACCTCCGATGGGATGAACGGCTGGTGTTGGGAATGTATCAGCTTGGGATGAACGTGGTCGTCCCGCCCGTCCTGCTCGCCCTTTCCCCCGTCCTCCTGCTCAAGCGAAAACGAAGAGCCACTCTCTTGCCGCGGCTGGGATTTCAACCCTTTCCGCGGACAGCACCGTTGCAGGCAGGGAGGGGTCCGGGCCGTGAAACGGTTCTGTGGGTCCACGCTCTTTCCGTGGGCGAGGTGCTTTCCGCGGTTCCGTTGATCCGGGAGATCTATGGCCGAATCCGGCCGGCAAAACTCTATGTTTCGGTGTCCACCCAGAGCGGGTGCTGGAAGGATCTCTGGACGGTCTGTTTTACTTCCCTCTGGATCTCCTGTTTGCCGTGCGCCGATGCTTCGCCCGCGTGGAGCCGTCCATGGTTGTGCTCGTGGAAACGGACATCTGGCCCGGGTTCATGGCCGAGGTCCGACGGCAGGGCATTCCCTCGTTCCTGATCAATGCCCGGTTGTCTCCTTCTTCCTTCAAGAGTTACCGTCAGGCAAAGAGGCTTTTCGTACCGGCGCTCAACTCCTTTTCCCGCATCTACCCTCAGTCGGCCGCGGATGCCGAATCTTACAGAGAATTGGGAGTGAACGCGGAAAAACTGGCGGAGCCCGGCAACCTGAAATTCGATGCGGCAAAGACGACCGGCGCCGCGGCCAAGGCGGAGCAGCTCAGATCGAAACTGGCGATTCGAGAAGGGGAAAGGGTACTGGTGGCCGGAAGCACACATGAAGGTGAGGAGACGATCCTCAGGACGGCGTTCCTCCATCTCCGTCGATCCATGCCCGGGCTCAAACTCGTTGTCGCTCCCCGACACCCCCATCGAGCGGATGAGGTTCGACGGGTGTTCCTGGAGGATCCTTTGCAAGTTGTTCTGTATTCGTCACTCCCCGGTGAGCGCTTTGACGTGGTGGTAGTGGACGAGTTCGGCGTGCTCGGGGCCCTCTATGAACTCGGAGACCTTGCCTATGTGGGCGGGAGCCTGGTGCCCAAGGGCGGCCAGAACCCGGTGGAACCCGCAGCAGCCGGGAAGCCGGTTCTCTTTGGGCCGGACATGAGCGATTTCCCGGACATTGCCGGGTTGATGCTGAGGGAGGGCGGCGCGATCCAGGTCAGAACCGGAGAGCAACTCACGGCTGAAGCCAATCGTCTGCTTTCGGATCATGCGCTTAGCGCCCTTCTTGGCGCGAAGAACAAAGCTTTGGTAGAACGGCACTCCGGGGTGACCTCGAAGATCACAATCGACATCCTGGAGGTTCTATCGAAAACCCAGCCTTTGAAAAGCTTTTAGAAAGTCCTAACCCCGCATCCAGTTCATGGTTCGATACCTCTTCGACGTGCTCAGGGCGGTGAGTCGTTCGGCCGTTCACTCGGTCAACGGGGCAAAGGGCGTTCATTCCCCGATGATCTTCACCAGGACCCTTTTCTTTCTTCTGCCGTCGAACTCGCCGTAGAAGATCTGCTCCCAGGGGCCGAAGTCGAGTTTGCCTCCGGTCACGGCCACCACCACCTCACGGCCCATGATCTGCCGCTTCATGTGGGCGTCGGCATTGTCTTCTCCCACATTATGCCGGTACTGGGCCACGGGTTCATGGGGAGCGAGCTTCTCCAGCCAGACCTCGTAGTCCTGGTGAAGGCCGGATTC
>JALOPA010000158.1 GCA_025454125.1 Thermodesulfobacteriota bacterium | reverse complement strand
CTGAAGACCCCCCTGGCCCGGGAACTCAGGGTGGACCAGAGCCTGGCCCATGACGGCACCTGCCTCACCGTGGTGAAGGTGGACCACGAGATGGAAACCTATGTGGTGACGGCCATACAGGAGACCATCGACAAGACCAACCTGGGCAGCTGGCAGCCCGGCTACGAGGTGAACCTCGAGCGTTCGATGGTGTCGGGTGGCCGCTTCGACGGGCATATCGTGCAGGGTCACGTGGACCACGGAGACGCCTTTGTGTTCCAGCTTGGCCAGCAAACCATCCGTGAAATGAAGACTGGCTGTGGGAGCGGCCACTGCGCCTTTCTTCTCGGCAAACACGGTCTGGTATCGTTCCCGGTCC
Organism: Thermodesulfobacteriota bacterium; assembly: GCA_025454125.1. Next base: position 5,522 of record JALOPA010000158.1, on the reverse strand, counting down.
ATTGGGCTGAGCCGGTCCCTTTCCTTTCGCCTGATGTAGGGAGGAAGCGGCATCATCCCCTTGTTTTCAAGGACGGCATCGACGGACCGAGGCCCCCGGAAGGCGATTTGAATCAAACCGTCCTCGCCCAGATCTTCCACAACCCCCGAGAGATCTTCATCAAAGAACAGCCGGCTTCCCTTTTTGGGCCGCTTGGAAGACCTGAGAAGGCACCAGCGGGCATCGGGTTTGACCGCTTCTCCGTCCGCGTGCTCCAGAACCAGTATTTCGGTGCGGCCGCCGCTTTCTTTCCGACCGAAGAGCCTGGCCGGAACCACCCTCGTGTTGTTGACCACCAGGAGGTCCCCGGGCAGGAGCATCTCAGGGAGATCGGTGAAGTGTCGGTGGGCCACAGAGGCGGATGAACGGTCCACAACCATGAGACGGGACTGATCCCGCTCCGGGGCAGGAACCTGGGCGATCAGTTCCTCAGGCAGATCGTAATCGTAGTCTTCAATGTCGAACATCAATACAGATCACCAAAAAATCATGCCTATAGGATACCGTCCGCAATGTCAAAGGTTTTTGCTGCGCCAGTTTTTGCCTTGCTATATGCTTTGATAAAAGCTAGATTTTGACGATTTTTGGTGTCACAGGAACTTCAAGGGAATGAACCATCTCGCAATCGATCTTTCCGCTCTGATCCATAATCTAAACCAGGTTAAAGCGATTGTGGGCGAAAAAACCAAGGTCATGGCCGTGGTCAAGACGGACGCCTACGGGCATGGTCTCGTCGCAGCGGCCAAGGCCCTGGAGAACAGCAGGGCTCACTGCCTGGGAGTCGCCCATTTTCACGAAGCCATGGAGCTCAGGAACCGGGGGATTTCTCTCCCCATCGTGATTCTCTGTGGAATTCGGACAAGAGAAGAAGCGGAAGCCGTGGTTTCTCACGGGCTGATTCCGACCCTCTTCGATCCGGCTGTGGCAGAAGTCCTGGCCGCGGAGAGCGCAAGAAAGAAGACCCGTGTGAGCGCCTACGTCAAGGTGGACACGGGCATGGGCCGGCTCGGGCTGGTCGGTTCAGAGTTGGCGTCCTTCCTGAATCAGGTGAGACGCTTCAAGGAGATCCGAATGGAGGGGTTGACCTCTCATCTTTCTTCTGCGGACGAAGCAGATCCCGGGTTTACGGAAAACCAGATCCGAGGCTTCGCAAGAGCGATCGAAATCGGTCGCGCCATGGGGTTGGATCTGCCGCTTAACAATCTGGCGAACAGCGCAGGACTGATGAAGTTCAAGAGCGCTCATTTTGACATGGTGAGACCGGGCATCATGCTCTACGGAGGGCTCCCGTCCCCTGACTTCAATGCCCCGGTGGCGCTCAAGCCGGTCATGCGCTTCGCCGCAGAGGTGATCCAGGTGCGAGATTTTCCGGACAACACGCCGGTGAGCTACAGCCGGACCTACTGCACCCAGGGGCCAAGAAGGATTGCGGTTCTCTCGGCGGGCTACGGGGAGGGGCTGTTCAGAAGTTTGTCCAATAGAGGAAAGGTGTTAATCCGGGGCAAAAAAGTCCCGATCACCGGCAGGGTGTGCATGAACATGACCATGGTGGATGTGACGGGCCTGAAGGACGTGAGCTCAGGTGAAGAAGCGGTTTTTCTCGGGACTCAGGACGGAGAGAAGATCACCGCGGATGACCTGTCCTCGTGGGCAGGCACGATTTCCTACGACATCCTGTGTTCAGTGGGTCAGCGAAATCCGAAGGAATACGTTTGATGAAAAGAAAGCTGGACCGGCTCCTCCAGGGGGCTCTCAAGAAATGCTTCGAGACCGGGAAACTCAAAGAGTCTCCTTTGCCCGACTATGTCATTGAAGTCCCGAACAACCCGGCCCACGGCCACTTTGCCACGAATCTTCCCCTGGTGCTGGCCTCCTCTCAGAGAAAGCGGCCCAGGGACCTGGCCGCGGTGATTGTCGACCATTTGGACGACGGAAATCATCTGATCGAAAAGGCGGACATTGCGGGACCCGGCTTCATCAACTTCACCGTCACCGCGCACCAGTGGCACACGCTCCTGGCCGACATCCTGCGGCTGGGCCCGGAGTACGGCCGAAGCGCCCTGGGCGCAGGGCAGAGGGTCCTCGTGGAGTTCGTGAGCGCCAACCCCACCGGGCCGTTGCACCTGGGACACGGCCGGGGAGCGGCCCTGGGCGACACGCTCTGCCGGATCCTGGAGTTCACCGGCCACGAAGTGGTGCGCGAGTTCTACATCAATGACGCCGGCCTTCAGGTTCAGCTTCTCGGGGAATCGGTTTACAGCCGTTGGAGACAGACGTCCGACCCGGCCTACCCGTTTCCGGAAAACGGTTATCACGCCGGGTACATCTTGGACCTGGCCCGGGAGATCTCCGCTGAAGCCGATCTCGGAGCCCTGAGTCCCGATGAAGCGGTAGCCCGCTGCGCTCAATTCGCAAAGGCCCGTATGCTCGATGAAATCAAGAGAGACCTGGCCGACTTCCGAGTGGGATTTGACGTCTGGTCGAGCGAAAGCGACCTCTATGCTTCCGCGCTCATCGACAAGACCCTGGAGTCGCTGCGGGCAAAGGGGGACCTCTATGAGCAGGACGGAGCCCTCTGGATCAAAACCTCCTCCTTTGGGGACGACAAGGACCGGGTGATCAAAAAGAGTGACGGCCAGTACACCTACTTTGCCCCGGACATCGCCTATCACATCGAAAAGTGGAAGAGGGGCTTTACCAAGGCCATCAACATCTGGGGTGCGGACCACCACGGGTACGTCCAGAGGATGAAGGCGGCCCTCAAGACCAACGGGATCCCGGAAGACTGGCTCTCCGTGCTTCTTCTTCAGCTCGTCAAGCTCTGGAGGGGCGGCGAAGAGGTGAAGATGTCCAAGAGGGCGGGGCTGTACGTGACCCTCAAAGAGCTGGTGGATGAAGTGGGAGTGGATTCGGCGCGGTTCGTGTTTCTCACCAAGAATCACGACTCTCCCCTGGACTTCGACATCGATCAGGTGAAGAAGCAGGATGCCGACAACCCCGTCTACTACGTCCAGTACGCCCATGCGAGGATCTCCAGCGTGTTCAGGAAAGCGGCATCGGAAAACCTTTTCCTGCCGGGGGAGCCCGAAGCGGTTCTGGGCCGGCTTGCCCTGGAGGAGGAGATGGCGCTGATCCGGCTCATGGCCGATTTCCCCAACCTCCTGGAAGACATCAGCCTGACCCTGGAGCCGCACCGTCTCACCTACTACCTGGCGGAACTGGCGGCAGTCTTTCACAGGTACTTCAACCTGGGGAGCAAGGATTCGGAAAAGCGCATGGTGGGCGAGGACCAGGCCCTGAGCCAGGCCAGGCTGTGCCTGATCGAAGGGCTTCGAATCGTGCTTGCCAACGGGCTTCGTCTTCTCGGCATTCACGCGCCGGAGAGAATGTGAGTTCAGGGATGAGCAAGAAAACCAACCCATCGAAGAGGGGCAAATACCAGTTCGAGCTGTCCTCCATGTCCCTGGTGTTCTGGATCGTGTGCGTCGTCTTTGTCATGGGCTGGATTTTTGTGTTGGGCGTTCTGGTGGGACGGGGCTTTCTTCCCGCCAACTCGGCGATCGCCGACCTCAAAGCGCAGGTGACCAAGCTTCAGGAGATGGTGGCTCGCAACAAGCGGGCGGATCAAAAACCCCAGTCCAAGGAAGACATCGATTCCAAGCTGGGATTCTACGACAAGCTGGAGAGCAAGAAGGAGGACAAGCGGAAGCCCTTTCCGGAACTGCCCCCTGAGCCGCTGAAAAGCGAAAGGCCTGTGAAGCCCGCGGACACGAGCCTCGCGGAGGTAAAAGCGGACATTGCCAAGAAGGACGCTCCGGTGAAGAAATCGGATGCGGCCAAGAACGCCGGACCTGAGAAGAAAGCAAAGGAGGCGGCTCCGGAGCCCGTCCAAACGGCGGAAAAAATCACCGGTCCCTTTCGGTACGTCGTCCAGATCGCTGCCCTGGACGATAAAGCCAAGGCGGAGGACATGGTGAGAAAGCTCTCCGGACGTGGTGTGGACGCGTATCTCCAGGAGACGGTTGTCAAAGGAAAGACCTACTACCGCGTGAGATGCGGGAAATTTGTGACCAAAGAAGAAGCCAACGGCTATGCCCAGAACCTCCCCAAGGAAGCGGGAACGAACTGGCGGGTCGTCAACGTCGAGTGAAATCATGATCAGGAAAGCGGTTATCGGGGACGTCAAAACGATTCACAAGCTCCTCAGCCATTACGGGGATCAGGGGCTGCTGCTGGCAAGACCCTTGAGCGAGCTCTATGATCACCTCCGGGACTTTTTTGTGATGGTGAGCGAGGACGAAGAGCAGCAGATCCTCGGCACTTGTGCTCTGGGCATTTGCTGGGAGGACCTGGCCGAGATCCGGTCGCTCGCAGTCCTGGAGGGGCAGCAGGGGAACAAGCATGCCACCAGGCTGGTGGAAGCCTGCCTGGGGGAAGCGAGGACCTTCGGCATCCGGCGGGTGTTCGTGCTCACCTATGTGGAAGGGTTCTTTGCCAAGATGGGCTTCAAAACGGTAGAGAAATCGCAGTTGCCTCACAAGGTGTGGTCCGACTGCCTGAAGTGCTCCAAGTTCCCGGAGTGCGACGAGACGGCCATGGTCCTGGATCTGTGAGGAATCAGCGCCTTTCACCACAGAGGCACAGAGGGCACAGAGGATCTCTCTTTCGTTTGCCGGGAGATGACGGCAAACGAAAGGGGTGCCTCAGTCAAGCCCGTGATTGAGCTATTGACGACGCGTGTTGGATTGAAAGGGAAGTGATTCCGTTTTTGAATTTCCCCTGCTGTCTTCTGTTCACTTGTATGAAACTTGGAGCCTTTTTGGCGTCACAAGGCTCTTGTTGTGCCATTCCCGCGGAGGCGGGAATCCAGTCTTTCCTCAGCGCTCTGGACTCCCGCTCCCCGCCGGCGCGGGGACAGGCTTCATTCGCGGGAGTGACGACAGCGGGGGCTTTGTTCGAAGCCGTCAAGTTTCTTTTTCGATCAAACTGGCCGCCTCGGCGGCCAGCGGCTAGGCTGTCTCCTGTCTTCTGTATTCTTGATTTATGAGGAGATGAAATCATGTTTGGTATAGGAATGCCGGAGCTGATCGTCATCATGGTGATCGCTCTCATCGTTTTCGGCCCCAAAAAACTGCCGGACCTCGCGAAGAGCATAGCGAAAGGCATGGCGGAATTGAAGAAGGCCACGGAAGACGTGAAGCAAAGCTTGGAGCAGGATGAAACCTTCAAGGAGGCCAAACAGGACCTGGCCGACTCGATCAGCGGCATTCAAAGACAGGTAGAACAGGAAGGATCCGAAGCGCTCAAGGCCCAAGAACAGAAGGAAGAGGAAACGCCGGCAAACTCCGAACCGTTCCAGGCGGCTGAGACTCCGGCACCGGACGCGATTCCCTCCGGGGAGGCAAAAAAAGATGGAGAGCGATGACAAGTCGCCTCTCCTGAGACATCTGGCCCAGATCAGGAAAAGGCTGGTCCGTGCCGCG
>JALOPA010000157.1 GCA_025454125.1 Thermodesulfobacteriota bacterium | reverse complement strand
GTGGACACCCGGCTCGACCTTCTCTCCCGGAGCGCCCTCATCGTTTACCCCATTCTCCTGAAGGACCGTCTCGAGCTGCTGGTGCGCTTTCCTGACGGCCTCAGACGGTACACGGTGAACGTCTCTCAAGAGGCATTGACCCGGGAGGTGCGGGCGTTTCGAAGCCGAATCGAAAAGAGGACCACAGGGGAGTTCCTGCCCCACGCACAAACGCTCTATGACTGGCTGATCCGGCCCTATGAGAAGGACCTCCGGGCCTCCGGAGTTCAAACGCTCGTCTTCGTGCCCGACGGAGCGCTCCGCACGATTCCCATGGCGGCGCTTCACAACGGAAGAACCTTCCTGATTCAGGAGTACGCCACGGCCGTCACCCCCGGCCTCAACCTCACCGATCCCAAACCGCTCCAGGGAGACCGGATCAAGGTGCTCACCTTCGGCCTGACCGAGCCGGTCCAGGATTTCCCTCCCCTCCCCTACGTGTCCGCCGAAGTCCAGGCGATCACCCAGGTCTTTGAAGGCCGTGCTCTGCTCAACCAGGACTTCCTGGCCTCCCGGCTGGAGGAGGAACTGAAAAGAGAGCCCTTCAGCATTCTCCACATTGCCTCTCACGGCCATTTCGGGAATAATGTGGAAGACACGTTCCTCCTTGCCTATGATACCCGCCTGACCATGGATCGTCTCGGGGACTATGTGGGGTTGTTCAGGCTCAGGGAAGCCCCCCTGGACCTTCTGACCCTGAGCGCTTGCGAGACCGCGGCAGGGGACGACCGTGCGGCCTTGGGGCTGGCGGGCATTGCCATCCGGGCAGGGGCGCGCAGCGCTCTGGCCACCCTATGGCAGGTGAACGACCCGGCCTCCTACAGGCTCGTGGTGGAGTTCTATCGCCGGATCCGGGAACCCGGCACCTCCAGGGCCTCCGCCCTTCAGGCGGCCCAGCTCTCCCTGCTCCAGGACCCCCGGTACAGCCACCCGTGTTACTGGGGTCCCTTTCTTCTCATCAACAACTGGCTCTGAGGGGACCGGGGAATGCGCTTCGCGGCCAAAATCATTCGGAATCCCATTTTCGCTGCAGCCCTCAGCTGTCTTCTTGTCTTTGTCGCCGTCACGGGGGTGAGGCGAAACGGCAATCTGGAGTTCCTGGAACTGCCGGCCTACGACTGGTTTGTGCGCCTGCTGCCCCGCGCCTCCGTCCAAGACACTCGCATCACCGTGGTGCGCGTGTCGGAACAAGACATCCTCTCCCTTGGCCGGTGGCCCCTCACCGACGAGATTCTGGCCCAAGCCCTGGCCGCTCTTCTCAAGGAAAACCCTCGGGCCGTCGGCCTCGACATATTCCGCGACATCCCGGTTCCGCCCGGCACTGAGCGTCTGAACGCGGTTCTCTCCCAAAACCCCAACATCATCGTGACCATGAAGTTCGGGGAAGGCGGGGTCCGGCCTCCTCCTGTTCTCAAGGGAACCGACCAGGTGAGCTTCAACGACATTCTTGTCGACCCGGGAGGAGTGGTTCGAAGGGGCCTTCTCTTCCTGGACGACGGCGACAGTGTCGCTTATTCCTTTGCCCTCCGACTCGCTCTCCTCGCCTTGGCGTCTCAGGGGATTGCTCCGCAGCCGGGGGAGCGGAATCCCGAGCACCTTCGCCTGGGGAGTGTCACGTTCAAGCCCTTTGAGGAAAACGACGGGGGATATGTGAAGGCGGATGCGAGAGGCTATCAGTTTCTTCTGGACTACCAAGGCCCTGCAACGCCCTTTCGATCCTACTTTCTTGCCGATCTTTTGTCCGGAAAGATCCCTCCGAGTGCCGTCAGGGACAAGATCGTCCTCATCGGCGTGACCGCCCAGAGTGTGAAGGATTTTTTCTTCACCCCTTACAGCCGCGGTTTTTCCGAAGCCCAGCAGGTTCCGGGCGTGATTCTTCACGGCCTCATGACCCGCCAGCTGCTCAGGGCGGGAATCGAAGGGGTTCGTCCCGTTGCGACCCTGCCCGAGGGGCAGGAGACCCTGTGGGTGCTCTTCTGGTGTTTGCTCGGGGGGGGCCTGGGGCTGAAGGCCCACTCGGCATGGCGCTTTTCTCTCCTCGGTTGTGCGGGGCTTCTGCTCCTCGGCTTTTCCGCCTACACGGCCTTTGTGTACCGGTGGTGGATTCCGCTCGCCCCTCCTGCCCTCACCTTTATTCTGAGCGCAGCGCTCGTCACGGCTTACCTGACGAGCATCGAGCGCAAGGAGAGGGCCCTCCTGATGCACATCTTTTCCAAGCATGTGTCCAAGGAGGTCGCCGAATCCCTGTGGCAGCAGAGGGAGCAGTTCCTGAGAAACGGAAGACCGCGGTCTCAGAAGCTCGTCATGACCGCCTTTTTCTCCGACTTGAGAGGGTTCACCACCGTCTCCGAGAAGATGGATCCCCAGGACCTCATGGACTGGCTTAACGTTTACATGGAACGAATGACCGGGATCATCATGGCCCACGGCGGCATCATCGACGACTTTGCCGGCGACGGAATCAAAGCCAACTTCGGCTTGCCCCTGCCGGACCAGAATGAGGCCGTCATCCGGAAAGACGCTCTGAGTGCCGTGAGGTCTGCTCTGGCCATGGAAAAAGAAATGCATCAGCTCAATGCCCACTGGCAGGAGAAGGGGCTCCCGGAAGTGGGGATGCGCATCGGAATCTACACAGGCCCTGCGGTGGCCGGCGCCCTGGGGAGCTTTCAGAGGATGAAGTACACCACCATCGGAGATACCATCAACACGGCCTCCAGGCTCGAGAGCTACGACAAGGATCTGGGCAAGGATGCCCTGTGCCGGATTCTGATCGGCGAATCGACGCTCCGGTACCTGGGACCCGGGTTCCAGAGCGAGCGCATCGGAGAGGTGAGCTTGAAGGGAAAGGAAGAAAAGATTACCATTTATCGGGTGCTGGGGGAGGACAAGGTTCCCTCCGAGCCCCTAAAGAAGGAGGTTTCGCAATGAATAACCGTAAAGGATGGATTCTCATCGTTTTCTTGGCGGCGACGGCGCTGATCGTCTCCGCGTCCGGTCCGGTGGGGGCTCAAGGCAAGGAAGCGGACAAGGGGAGCGCGGCCGGGTCTTCCAGCTCAGACCAGAAAAAAGTTGCGACTGCCGAGAGCGCGCCTGTCTACAAACCGCCGCTCCGCGGCTCTCCGGGCGGCCGGGTGGGAGGGGGAACTCGAGGGGCCTCCTTGGAAACGGCTGTTTCCCTTTCCGTGCTGGTCCCGGACCACGTGGGCGTCACCCTTCAGAGCCAACCGAACCTGTACTGGTTTGTCTCCAAGAAAACCTCGCAACCGATTGAGTTCACGATCACGGAAAAGGACGCGGTCAAGCCGCTCGTGGAGGTCAGGTTGAAGCCTCTGGAAAGAGCCGGCATCCAGTGCATCCGCCTGGCAGAGCACGGCGTCCAATTGAGGCCCAACATCGCTTACAAATGGTTCGTAGCCGTGGTCACCGACCCTGCCCGCCGCGCGAGGGACATCCTGTCGGGAGGCATGATCGAGCTTTTGCCCGCCCCTGCGGATCTGTCGGAAAAGCTGAGCCGGACGCCGAAGGACAAACAGCCTTTTGTGCTCGCGGAAGAAGGGGTGTGGTACGATGCCCTGGCAGGGCTGTCGGACCGGATCGACGGGGCGCCGAAAGAGCTCGCCCTTCGCAAGCAGCGGGCCGCTCTGCTGCAACAGGTGGGGTTGAATGAGGCGGCCGAATTTGACCTCAAAGAGGCCCGCTCAAGCCAGTGATCAGTAAACAGTGATCGGTAATCGGTGATCTTGTGCGCATTTCCGTCTCTGATCACTGGCAACTGATTAGGGGTTACTGGCCCTCCGAGGGCAGCGGGATTCGGGACTCGCAAGGAACGCCGGTCTGGCAGAGACCGCAGCCGTAGCCGTCGAATCCGTAGTGGGCTTTCACATACTCTTCCGTGACAGGGCGCACGTGGCTCCGGCATTTGATTTTGTCGTGCCCTGATTCGCTCAAGGCTCCCACCGGGCATCGTGAAATGCATTTCTTGCAGGTCCCTCTCGAGTAGAAGAGGCAGTACTCGTGGTGGTCTTTGTAAGGTCGTGGCGTGGGCGGAAGCTGTATGCGGGCGATCACGGAACCTACCCGGACCGCCTTGCCAAGAGGCGTGATCAGGCCGTCACACAGGCCGAAGGTGCCAAGCCCCGAGGCATAGGCCGCGTGCCGTTCAGACCACGTTGAGGCGTAAACATACCTCTCGGAGGCTTTCTGCTCCCAGTGAGGGGAGAGGGCCGGAGCCACCGCCGCAAACCCCTCCGCTTCGAGCGCCGCCACCACATGCCTTCTCAGTTTCTCGTTCACCTCTTCCCCGAAAATGCGAGCCCTGGCCCATCGTTCGGCGGGATAGAATCGCTCGCGCCGGTTGTCCTGCTTGGTGAGGGGGTTGTGGGCCACCACCCAGGCTATCACCGTGAGTTCACCGGCTGTGACCGCCTCCCCGGGAAACGTTCTGGCAAAGATTTCCAGGGGCGTCCAGTGATAAGAGCCCACCCGCTCCTTGTAAGCATCATAGAGAGGGTCGTCCCCCCTGGAGAAGCCGACGATCGCCTCCTCAAAAGCCCGATCCTTTGCCTGATTGGCGAGGGTGTTCTCCGGTGAGTGAATGAGGAAATCGCGGACCTCCTCCTGAAGCCACGAGCCCCCTTCACCGCTGCGAAGCGTCTGTCTGCTCTTGTCGTTCATGGTACCTCCTGCTCCGCCTCGACCCTGAGGTCCAGCGCGTCGGTCACCTCACGGACCTGCTCCTCAAGGGAGCCCGTCCTTATGACAATCACGCGATCCATTGTCTGCAATCTTGAAAGGTCGTTCCGCCTGGTTAAGAGGATCCTGTGCTCCGCCTTGGCCGCCCGCAGGATTTCGCCCGTTTCGAGATCATCACGAAAGCGAACGTCCAACCCTAACCTCCCCATAGCCTGGCCAAGGAGTTTCAGATCGCTGTCCACGATGAATTTGAGCTTTCGAAGCGGCTTTTCCCTGACACGGCTCACGCCCCTGATGTTGAATCTTTCGAAAACAGGGTAAACGCTGATCCTGTCCCCTTCCCGAACCACATCGTCGAGGGCTGCAGACCGGCCGTTGATGAGCAGCAGATCCACCTGCGCCGTGGGAACCCCCAACGTTTCAATGAGCTCCCGGACGCCCTTTCTCCGCTTCAAAGGGATTTCAAGATCCCGCTTTCTTCTGTCCGCCGGCAGGAATTCATTGAGCTCTTCATAGAAGCGAATGAGGACCTTACCCATGGGGCGACCGCGGTCTTTCGAAACAGTTTAGCTCTTTGAGATCAACACAGAAAAACGCGCCGGAGGCGCATAAACGCCATGGCCTGAGCCGTCCATTTCAAAGAGCGAAACGGTTACGGTCTTTCAGTAGTCGATCACATCGTCCAGCAGGGAATAGCTCACCACCCTCTCGAACCGGATGTGCACCTCCCTCCGGTTGCGCCTGACCCCGTATTTCTTGGCTTCCAGAACATACTTCTCGTTCATGGAAGAGCTCTCCCGGCGGTCATGCACGTCTGCCTCTTGGAGGATGACGAACGGACCGGACATTCCGAGGAGTTTCCCGATGTAGAGGTAATCCGAATCCGTATCGACAACCACGAACCGACCGCGATGACGCAGGATCGCATCCCTCTCCCCTTCAGGACGTGTCGTTCCAGAGGGTTTCTTCTTCGTTGGCTTGGGAGAGGTCCCTTTGCTCACGGTTTCTTGCCTTTCATGCCTTCGTAGGCCTTTTGAAGAGCCTCCACCTCCGCCGGGCTGAGTTTTGTCCTGTACTCTCGTTTGAGTCTGTCCATGGCTTCAGGGCTCACCTTTCCCTCGTAGGATCTCCAGATCTCTGCCAGGTCCTCCCTTCGTGCTTTGT
>JALOPA010000156.1 GCA_025454125.1 Thermodesulfobacteriota bacterium | reverse complement strand
GAGCGAGACCTCCCCAGTGCTCACGTTGAACCCGACCAATCTTGAACAACGGCAGATCGGATCCGTGGGGCTGCCCTTCCCCAGCACGAATATCAAGATCGTGGACCTTGAAACCGGGGTCAAGGAACTCCCTCTGGGTCAGGACGGTGAAATCGCTGCCTGCGGCCCGCAGGTCATGCTGGGATACTGGAACAAACCTGAAGCGAACCAGAACGCCTTCAGGGAGATTGAGGGGAAGCGGTATTTCCTGACCGGCGATATTGGGCACATTGATGACAACGGCTACGTCATCATCACGGACCGAAAAAAGGACATGGCGATCGTCGGAGGATTCAACGTCTATCCGAAAGACGTGGAGGAGGTGCTCTTCACCCATCCCAAGGTGGCCCTGGCCGCGGTCATCGGTCTCCCGGATCCCCATACCGGCGAGAAGATTAAGGCCTTCATTCAGCTCAGACCCGGCATGCAGGCTACGGAGGAGGAGTTTCTGGAATTCTGCAAGGAAAAGATGACCGGGTACAAGCGTCCACGGCATGTGGAGTTCCGCGAAATCCTGCCCACATCGGTGGTGGGCAAGGTGTTGCGACGGGTCCTGAAAGAGGAGGAACTGAAAAAACAGAAAGGCCCTGATCAGAAATAGACTGGACCCTGCTTAACCGTTCAGCTCTTTGAAATGGATGGCTGAGGCCATGGCCTTTTTCTGTTTTTATTTCGAAGCGCTGAACGGTTACGACTATGGGGCTCAGCGCGCTGCGGCCAGGAACTTGATGGCTGCGGCTAAGATCTTGAGCTCAGACTCCTGCACGGTTCTCACGTCGAGGAGGACCTGGTCCTTCTCCACTCTTGAGATAATGGGAGGGTCATAATCGCGAAGCTTCTGTTCAATGGCGTTGGCTGAAAGGCGGCCGGGCACCAAGGCCAACAGGCATGTGGGAATCACGAGCAGAGGCAGGGCGCCTCCGCCCACTTTGGACGTGCCGTCCGCAAGCTGAAGGCTGAAGTTTGTGGCGTCGACCTTTCCGATCATTCTGCGCAAGCGCCTGGCTTTGCTCTTGAGCTGATCGTAGGTTGCAAGGATCATCTGCAGCGTGGGGATTTCCTTCACCGCCGTGGATTCATCTCTGTAGATCCTCAGTGTTTCCTCTAAGGCCAAAAGCGTCAGCTTGTCGATTCGGAGGGCACGGCTCAGCTGGTTCTTTCGGATGGCCTCCACGAGAGGTTTTCTCCCGAGAATGATCCCCGCCTGAGGTCCTCCAAGCAATTTGTCACCGCTGAAGGTCACGAGGTCGACTCCCTGGCCGAGCACGTCCTGCACGGTCGGCTCTTTGACCAGACCGTACTTGGAGAAATCCACAAAGCAGCCGCTTCCCAGGTCTTCCATGACGGCAAGGTTGTGCCTGTGGGCTAGCGCGACCAGATCGATCGTGTCCACATCCTCTGCGAAGCCGATAAGGTGGTAATTGCTTTTGTGGACCTTGAGAAGAAGGGCCGTGTCAGAGCCAATGGCTTCCTCATAGTCCCGGAGGTGGGTCTTGTTTGTGGTGCCCACCTCGACCATTCTGGCGCCCCCTCGTTTCATCACTTCAGGAATTCGGAAAGAGCCGCCGATTTCCACAAGCTGGCCCCTGGAGACCACGACCTCCCGGCCCCTGGCCAGAGTGTCCAGGGCAACCAGCACCGCGGCTGCGTTGTTGTTGACCACGGTTCCTGCCTCTGCGCCCGTGAGCTCCTTGAGAATCCCCTCCACATGGGAATAGCGGCTTCCTCGTTCTCCCCTTTGAAGGTCGTACTCCAGATTGCTGTAGCCGCCCGCAAGAGGCCGGAATTTTGCGAGAACCCTTTCAGGGAGTATGGATCGGCCGAGGTTGGTGTGAACGACTACACCGGTGGCGTTGATCAGAGGCTTTAAGCTGGGCTGGTTCAGCATCGCCAGTTTCTCGGTTACCAAGTGAGAAACCCTGTCGAGGCTCAGCGTTTCTTCCATTTCTTGCCCGGATTTGATGGCGCTTCGTATGCCCTCCAAAACCTGGTGAACCGCCTTCAGCACAAGACTGCGGGGATAGGCAGGAAGAACCTCCAAAAGAAAAGGGCTGTTCAAAAGACGGTCAACGCTCGGGATTTTTTGAAAAAGATTTTTCTTGTCTTCGCTTGGCACCAGAGGCTCTCCTCAGGAAAAGGCGAGAACAGTTTTTGATGAACTCGCAAGAAGCCGTCATTTTTGGTTGCAAAAAACCAAAAGTGTGTTAGATTCTTGTCACGTGGTGGGTGTAGCTCAATTGGTTAGAGCCCTGGGTTGTGGCCCCAGAGGCTGTGGGTTCGAGTCCCACCACTCACCCCACCAGACTTCTTCTATATCAACGTCCAGACGGGTGTCAACCGTTTCTCATCTCGTCGAATCCTATGAGGTTCCTCGTTTTTTACCTTTCCAGCGCGCACAAAATAAACAATGAAACATCACCCTCGACTATCCCTCAGCATGCTGGGAGCAATGAAAACCAAAGAATCTGATTTTGCCTCCGGCCTCAAAATTATTGGGTTGACGAACGATGGAGAGCGTACTAAGACAATTCCGCGTCCTACGGTTAACGGACTTGCTTGATTTGTTCAGAAGGGCTTTATAAAATGGTCCCAGCTTCATTGGGTTCAAGAGAGTAACGCAGACAAGAGGAAGGGAGATGAAGAAAAGTAAACCACCTAGAGAGGAGACGGTCGTCGGCTATGTTGTACCGAGCGAATGGGATAGCGAGGACAATGTCGTCTCCATCAGCATTTCGACCGACGACGACGATTATGTCGTAGAGATGAACAAACTCGGTGAAGAGCTTTTTGATTTTCTCGATGAGGACGTGGAGGTGACTGGAACGGTCCGCGAAGACAAAGACGGAACAAAACGAATACGAGTCATCAGCTACGAAGTTCTGGAAGACGTGGAAGACGAATATGATGAGGACTTCAGCTACGATGACGAAGATGAAGAGTAGAGTTTTCCAGAAAACGCTTCTGTCAGGCCGGGTCGCGCGATTCCGCACTGCCCAAAGATACTGATTCAAGCCTTCGCTGTAACCCACTTTTGTTCGAGCACGAGATTCAGGCTTTGCGAGAAAGCCCTTGGTCTTCTGGGGATGAAACGCCTCAGCTCTGGGGAAGAGCTTCTCGTCTTTCTCACCAAAAAAATAAAATTTAATTGAATATAATAAATAATAAATAAATTAACATTAATAGAAAGGTGGTTTATTCAGCTTATCCCTTTTTTGCTATTGACCTGTGAGTTTAAATCATATAAAATTAAGTTAACTTATTGAAGGGTGAAGCAACTTTTTGCGGGCAGACGCAGAGAGGCTGAAACTCTGTGGTTTGTCTTTTCTCGTGCCATAGGGCTCAAGAAAGCCTGGACCGGAATCAACTGCGGGAGGATCGACCTTGGCAGGTGTTGTGGAGAAACGCAAGAGTCCCAGAGTGGAAGTGAGCTGGCCCATCACGATCCTGGCTGAAACAGGAACGATCGAGGGTGAGATAAGGAACGTTTCTGTGGAGGGGCTGCTCATTTTCTGCGAGGAGCCTCTGCGTCTCAATGAAACCTATCGCATGTCTATTCTTCCCGGCAAGCATCACGCCATAGGGGTCAGCGGAAAGGTGGTCTGGGCCGACGCCTACTGCATGGATGATGAGAACACCGCTTTCGGCGTGGGGATCTGCCTCGTGGAACTCACCGATGAAGACCGCCAAGCATTGCGCACGCTGATCGCAGGAGCAAGCCAACCCGCCCCACAAAAACCGTAGACCGACCGAACTCCTTTCCATCCTAACTGCAGGTACAGAAGGGTCTTGTTTAAGAGAAAAGCTCAAGAACTGAGGCCAGGGCCGCGGGGTTTATTGGGACGACATTTCCGCTCGACCCCGCCGGCGCAGAGCGGACTGGAGCTTATCCAGGTAGACGAAAAAGACAGGAGTAATGAACAGGGTCAGGAACTGGCTGAACAGAAGCCCGCCCACAACGGCCAAGCCCAGGGGCTGTCGAGCCTCGCCTCCGGCGCCGTACCCCAGAGCGATGGGCAGGGTGCCCATGAGGGCCGCCATCGTGGTCATCATGATGGGTCTGAACCGGATCATGCAGGCTTCGTAAATCGCTTCCGAGGCGGAAGTACCCCCGCTTTTTTTCGCCTCAAGAGCGAAGTCCACCATCATGATACCGTTTTTCTTCACAAGGCCCACAAGCATCACGATCCCGACAAAGGCGTAGATGTTGAGCTCGCTGTTGAAAATCAGCAGCGTCACCAGGGCCCCGAATCCCGCAAAAGGCAAGGCGGAGAGAATCGTCACCGGATGAATGAAGCTCTCATAAAGAATGCCCAGGACAATGTAAATGACCACGATGGCCATGAGGAGCAGGAGTCCCATGCCTTCGAAGGAGGACTGAAAGGCCTGGGCCGTTCCCTGAAAGCTGGTGCTGATGGTGGAAGGCAGCGCGGCCTTTGCGGCTTTTTCCACGGCAGCGACCGCCTCTCCCAGAGACGTTCCGGGTTTTAGGTTGAAGGATATGGTCACGGAAGGCAATTGGCCCAGGTGGCTCACGGCAGCGGGCCCAACGCTCGTCGTGAACCGCGTGAAGGTATCCAGTGGAACCAACTGGCCGCTGGCGGACCTGACGTGGAGCAAAGACAGAGCCGCAGGGTCAAGCTGATACTCGGGGAGCACTTCCAGGATCACGGCGTAGTCGTCGTTGGAGGCATAGATGGTGGACACTTGACGGGCACCGTAAGCGGTGTAAAGAGCCTCTTCGATCTGCTCTGCGGTTACCCCCAGGGCCGCGGCCCTGTCGCGGTCGATCTCCACATTCACCTGAGGATTCTTGATCTCCATGTCCGAGGTCACATCCAGAAACCCGGGCAGGGCCTTGATTTTTTCCTGCAGCACAGGGGCATTCTCCAGAAGTTCATTCAGATCCGGACTCTGAAGGGTGTACTGGTAAAGGCTTCGGGTCACCATCCCGCCGATCCGAAGAGGCGGCGGGTTTTGAAGAAAGACCCGGATGCCGGGAACCTGGTTGAGCTTGGGTCTGAGTTCTGAAATGACCTGGTCCACATTGAGCTCACGCTCGCTTCTCGGCTTAAGGCGAATGAACATGGAGCCGGTGTTGCCCCTGCCAAAGGGGCCACGTGCCCCGGCATTGGACATGAACGCGGCCACATTGGGGTCCTCATTGACAATGTTGGCCACGGCTTTCTGGTGCTCCACCATGGATTCGTAAGAGATGCCCTCCACCGCCTCTGTGATGGCCATCAGCTGCGAGGTGTCCTCTGAAGGGATGAAGCCTTTGGGCAGGACGCGAAAGAGGTGGACGGTGGCCAGAAGCACCAGGGCGGTGAACAGAATGGTCACAAAGCGGTGTCTCAAGAAGAACCGGAGCCCTGCGCCGTAAGCCCTGAGCATACCCTGGAAAACGCTCTCGGAGGCCTTGTAGAACCCCCCTTTCTTTTCAAGGGATTCGGGCTTGATGAAGCGGCTGCACAGCATGGGGGTCAGGGTCAACGCGATGACGCCGGAAATCAGCACGGCGACCCCGATGGTGACCGAGAATTCGGTGAACAGCCGGCCAATGATCCCACCCATGAACAGGACAGGAATGAAAACGGCCGCCAGGGAGAGGGTCATCGAGATGATCGTAAAGCCGATTTCCCTGGATCCTTTTAGGGCCGCCTCGAAAACAGCTTCTCCCTTTTCCACGTGGCGCACAATGTTTTCCAGCATCACAATGGCATCGTCCACCACAAATCCCACGGCCAGGATCAACGCCATCAGCGACAGGTTGTCCAGGTTGAAGTCGAGGAGGTACATGACGCCGAAGGTCCCGATGATGGAGAGGGGCATCGCCACCGAGGGGATCAGGGTTGCAGAGACCTTGCGCAGAAAGAGAAAGATCACGACGACGACAAGGAACAGCGCGAACACGAGAGTGAATTTGACGTCCCGGACGGATTCACGGATGGACTCGGAGCGGTCGTAGAGCAGGTGAAGAGATGCGGAGGCCGGCAATTGAGCCCTGAAGGTGGGAAGCAGGTTTTTCACCGCATCCGCCACTTCCACGGTGTTGGTCCCCGGCTGACGCTGGACCGCGAGCACCATGGCGCGCTGATCGATGTACCACGCAGCGGCTTTGTCGAACTCCACTCCATCCACCGCTCTCCCCACATCCTGGAGGCGCACCGGGTGGCCGCCTTTAAAGGAAATGATGAGGGGGTTGAACTCCTTGGCCTGGTTGAGCTGGCCCGTGGTCTCCACGGTGAAGGCCCTGTGGCGTCCGTACAGGATCCCGGTGGGCAAGTTGGTGTTGGCGGTCTTTATGGCCCGGGCAACTTCATCAATGCCCATGCCGCGGCTCTTGAGCGCGTTGGGATCGATCTGAATCCGGACGGCGTATTTCTGGGACCCGTAGACCTGCACCTGGGCCACCCCGCTCACCGTGGAGATCCGCTGAGCGATGAGCGTTTCCGCATACTCATTCAGTGTGTACAGGGGAAGAGTGGGAGAGGTGATGGACAGGAAGAGGATGGGCATGTCCGCGGGATTCACTTTGCGGTAAGACGGGGGATAAGGCATGTCCGGCGGAAGGCGGTGGGTGGTTCTGGCAATGGCGGCCTGCACATCCTGGGCCGCAGCGTCAATATCTCGATCCAGGTCGAACTGGAGAGTGATTTGCGTCACGCCGAGGGAACTGGAAGAGGTCATGTTGGTCACGCCTGCGATCGTAGAGAACTGGCGCTCGAGAGGGGTGGCCACGGAGGAAGCCATGTTCTCAGGGCTGGCGCCGGGCAGGCTCGCACTGACCATCACGGTGGGGAAATCCACGTTCGGCAAGTCGCTCACAGGCAGACGGCGATACCCCATGAGCCCGAAAATGACGATGCTGAGCATGACCAGCGTGGTC
Source organism: Thermodesulfobacteriota bacterium (assembly GCA_025454125.1). Next base: position 1,237 of record JALOPA010000156.1, on the reverse strand, counting down.
ATGACCGGCCGGCGTATGAAGAGGGCGCTCAGGTTCATTTCTTGGGGGCCTCTGGGCGAGCCGAGTTCTGATTCTTGACGCTCACTCTGGCGCCGGAGGTCAAAAGGAGTTGGCCGTCCGTGACCACGGTTTCACCCGGGCTGAGGCCCTTTTCGATCACGGTTTCGCCGTTGGTGCTGCGAGACACGGTGACAGGCCGGAGGTCGGCGGTTTGGTCCTGCCTGATGACAAACGCATAGGAACCCGACTGGCCGCTCTGAATCGCCTGGCTGGGCGCGACCACGGCCTTGGGCTGCACCCCGAGCGTGAGGAGGACGTTGGTGGTCTGGCCGGGCCAGAGACGGCGGTCCTTGTTTTGAAAGGTGGCCTTGAGGCGAATGGTGGCAGTGGACTGTTCCACGGCGTTGTTCACAAAACTGACAAAGCCAGTGATCGGTTCGGCGCTTCCGGCGCTTTCCGGGGTGTAGACCTGGACCTCCATCTTGCCTTCCTTGGTCCTCCGGTTGATCTCCCCCAGGTATTTCTCCGGAACCGCAAAGGTCACGTAGATCGGCTCGAGCTGGTGAACGGTCAGGAGGGATTTGTTTTCGTCGTTCGCCTTGACCAGGTTCCCTTTCTGAATCAGCAGGCTTCCGGTTCTTCCCGAGATAGGGGAACGAATCGAACAGTATCCGAGCTGCAACTGGAGGTTTTCCACCGCGGCCTGATCGGCCTTGACAAGCGCCTCTGCCGCCTCTGCCGTGCTCACGAACTGGTCGAGGGACTGCCGGCTCACAATGTCTTTCTCGGCAAGCGGCTGGTTTCGCCGGACGTCGTCTCTCGCCTTCCGGGCCAGAGCCTGATCGCGTTCAAGCCGCGCCTGGGCCTCCTTGAGGGCCACTTCGTAGGGCACTTTGTCTATGGTGAAGAGAAGATCGCCTTCCTTGACTTCCTGGCCTTCCTGAAAGTGGACGCCCACCAGCTCGCCTGACACTCGCGACTTCACGGCGACCGTGGAATAAGGCTCCACATTACCGACCGAGCTGACCTGAATGGGGACATCCTTGGTGAAAACCGAGGCCACCGTCACCGGTACCGCAGGCTTTTCCTTGGATTTGGGTTCCTGCGCAGAGGGGCCTCCTGAGCAGGCTCCTAGAAAGATGAATCCAGCCAAAAAAAACCTCGCCAAGCGGCGGGGTCTGGTAAACTCCCCAAGGGACACCCTGATGTTCAAAGCCTGTGACTCTCCTGTGAACGC
>JALOPA010000155.1 GCA_025454125.1 Thermodesulfobacteriota bacterium | reverse complement strand
TCGGTCAAGGAGGCCATGCCGAACTCCAAGGTGAAAAAAGGGGATGTCATGAAGGCCGTCATCGTGAGAACCAAGAAAGAGGTGGCGCGCGTGGACGGATCCTACATCAAGTTCGATGACAACTCGGCCGTGCTGATCACCCCGCAGAATGAACCCATCGGCACAAGAATTTTCGGGCCTGTGGCGAGAGAACTGAGAGCCAAGAACTTCATGAAAATCGTTTCTCTGGCCCCGGAGGTCCTTTAAACAGCGTGGGAACAGGAGTGTCGGACGTGCATAAGAAACATCCTCTGATCAAGAAAAACGACAAGGTGATCGTTCAGACCGGAAAGGAAAAAGGCAAGATCGGTACGGTCCTGAAGGTGAACGCGGAAAAGGGGCAGGTGATCGTGGAGAAACTCAACATGGTCAAGCGGCACACTCGGCCCGGAAGGCAGACGACCCAGGGCGGGATCGTGGAGAAGGAATCCCCGCTCCGATTGTCCAACCTGATGCTGGTGTGCAGCAAGTGCGCGGAACCGACGAGAATCGGAAGGCGGATCCTGGAGGACGGATCCAAGGTCCGGGTCTGCAAGAAATGCGGTGAGCCGATCGATTAGAGGAATAGGGCGCTGCCGGGCGGTTCGGGCGGGGAGCCCGGAACCGGAGCGCAGCGGTTTTTAACCATAAGGAGTCGACGTTGCAGCGGCTGAAAGAGAAATACGAAAAGGAAGTGGTGCCGGCCATGATCAAGGAGTTCGGGTACAAGAGCATCATGGCTGTGCCGAGGCTCAAGAAAGTGGTCCTGAACATGGGCGTGGGCGAGGCCATTTTCAACGCCAAAGCCCTGGACAAGAGCGCCGAAGAGCTGACGGCCATTGCCGGGCAAAAGGCGGTGATCACGAAGGCCAAGAAGTCCATTGCCAGTTTCAAGCTTCGGGAGGGCATGCCCATCGGCTGCACGGTGACGCTGCGGCGCGAACGAATGTATGATTTCCTCGACAAGTTTTTCAACATCGCCCTGCCCAGGCTCAGGGACTTCCGAGGCGTGCCGGAGAAGATTTTCGACGGCCGCGGGAACTGCACCGTGGGCATCCGGGAGCAGATCATCTTCCCCGAGATCGAGTACGACAAAATCGAAAAAGTCAGGGGGCTCAATATCTCGATCGTGACCACGGGCAGAAATGACCAGGAATCGTTTAGCTTGTTGAAGATGCTAGGAATGCCTTTCAGGCGCTAGGATCGCCCGAGGGCCAGGCAGCAGGAATCGAACATCAGTACAGTCAACACGACTTGATGGAGGCACTCGTAAGAGAAAAAGAATCGGCATCGGTTGTCATTCCGGCGAAAGCCGGAATCCAGGAAAAACAAGAACTTCTGGACCCCGGTTTTCACCGGGGCGACGACAGTGCAGAGTTCTGGCGGGTGCAAGAGTAGGAGGACAAATTGGCGAAGACGTCGCTTATCGTCAAGGCTCAAAGGAAGAAGAAGTTTTCGAGTCGAGAATACAATCGGTGCCCGATCTGCGGCAGGCCCAGGGCCTACTTAAGGAAGTTCGGTATTTGCCGGATTTGCTTCCGCGGGATGGCTCTTCGCGGAGAGATCCCGGGCGTCGTCAAATCCAGCTGGTAACAGTAACTGGGCTTCACGAATTGAAGGAGTTTTTCGCATGAGTATGAGCGATCCCATAGCCGACATGCTGACCCGGATGAGAAACGGCATCATCGCCAGCTTTGACACGGTCGATGTGCCGAGTTCCAAGCTGAAGATCAACATCGCCAAGATCTTGAAGAGCGAAGGGTTCATCAAGAACTACAAGGTGATTGCGGACAAGAAGCAGGGTCTTATTCGGATTTTCTTGAAATATGACGAGAACGGGGAACCGGTGATCGGCGGCCTGAAACGGGTGAGCCGGAGCAGCTGCCGGGTCTTTGCCAAGAAGGACAAGGTGCCCATGGTTCTCAATGGATTCGGAATCAACGTCCTCTCCACGTCCAAAGGGGTGATGACCGACAAGCAGGCGAGAAAACTCGGGGTGGGCGGGGAGATCCTCTGCTCCGTGTGGTAATGCCCGGCCGGGTCTGTTGATGAGAATCCTTTCGATTGTTTTTGGAGGATGTCCATGTCACGCATAGGAAAGAAGCCGATTCCCCTTCCTGCCAAGGTGCAGGTCGATATCCAAGGGGACCTTTTGGTGGTCAAAGGGCCGAACGGCGAACTTCGGCGAACGATTCATCCCGCGGTCTCCGTGAGCAAGGGGGAAAATCAGATCCTGGTCACGGTTCAGGACTCGGACAAGAAAACCAAGGCCCTTCACGGATTGTACCGCGCGTTGATCGCCAACATGGTCACCGGCGTGAGCCGAGGATTTGAAAAAGTTCTGGACATCGTCGGCGTAGGGTACCGCGCGGAACTGGCCGGCAGAACCGCCACCTTTCACCTGGGGTATTCCCACCCGGTGATTTTCGACCTCCCCTCGGGGATCGACGCCAAGATCGAAAAGACGAGGGTCACCCTCAAGGGCATTGACAAAGAGCTCCTGGGCAGGACCGCGGCCACGATTCGCGGGTTCAAGAAACCGGAGCCCTACAAGGGGAAGGGAATCAAGTACGCGGACGAAGTGATCCGCAGGAAGGCCGGGAAAACCGGGGCCAAGTAAGATCGAGACAACGTGAAGCACGAATAGGGTGAACCGTATGACGACCGATAGCAGAGCCGAGGCGCGATTGAAAAGAAAGAAGCGGGTCCGAACCAAGGTGAGAGGAACCCCGCAGAGACCCAGGCTGTCCGTGTTCCGGACGGCCAAGCACATCTATGCCCAGATTATTGACGACACCGCAGCCCAGACCCTGGTGGACGCGTCTTCTGTTTCCAAAGAGCTTCGGTCTGTGATCCGAGGGAAAGGCGGCAACAAGGCCGGTGCCGCCCTCGTGGGGGAATTCATCGCCAAGCGGGCGACGGGAAAAGGGATCAAGCAGGTGGTCTTCGACCGCAACGGTTTCCTCTATCACGGCCGGGTCAAGACCCTTGCCGAGGCGGCGCGCCAGCACGGGTTGGAGTTTTGATTCATCCACATCGAGACATGAGGGAGAGGTCCATTGTACAGCGAAGAAGATGAAGTCCAGCTGATCGAAAAGGTGGTGTACATCAACCGGGTCGCCAAGGTGGTGAAAGGCGGCCGGCGGTTCAGCTTCAGCGCCATTGTGGTCGTGGGAGACGGAAAAGGAATGGTGGGGTTCGGCCTGGGCAAGGCGAACGAAGTGCCTGAAGCGATCCGCAAGGGGGTTGAAAAAGCGCGAAAAACCATGAAACCCGTTCCCGTGATTCAGGAGACCATTCCTCATGAAATCATCGGGAAATGGGGGGCGGGGAGCGTGCTTCTGAAGCCCGCCGGGGCCGGCACGGGCGTGATTGCGGGCGGCGCCGTCCGGGCGGTACTGGAGGCGGTGGGAGTGCAGAACATCCTGACCAAGTGCCTGGGATCTCACAACCCTCACAATCTGGTGCGAGCGACTTTGAAGGGTTTGACGTCGCTGCGGAGCGCGGACGGGATTGCGCGGCGCAGAGGCAAAACAGCTGAAGAACTGAAGCAATGAGAGGCGAAGGGTGATGGCAGACACCGTGAGAGTCACCTTACTCAAGAGTGGCATTGGGCGAAACAAGAAGATCCGGGAGACCTTGAAGGGGCTCGGCCTGACCAGGCTCCACAAGACCGTGGTCTTGAATAACACTCCCGCGATCCGCGGGATGATCAACAAGGTTTCCTTCATGGTCAAAGTGGAGGCTTAACCGTTGAGAGGATGTGGGCGATGAGAATTCATGATCTATCCCCCCGGCAAGGGTCCAGGAAGAACCGGAAACGGGTCGGCCGAGGCGTGGGATCCGGCCACGGCAGAACCTCGTGCAGGGGGCACAAGGGGCAGAAAGCCCGATCCGGCGGTACGATCGTCCCGGGGTTTGAGGGCGGTCAGATGCCTCTTCAGAGAAGGCTTCCGAAACGGGGGTTCACCAACGTTTTCCGAAAAGAGATGGCGGTGGTCAATGTGAAGGACCTGAGCCGTTTCGCAGCGAGCGCCGTGGTGGATCTCGAGGCGCTCAAGAACGCCGGCTTGGTCCGGAAAGCGGAAGGGGAAGTCAAAGTCCTCGGGAAAGGGGACCTGGCTCAACCGCTTACGGTGAAGGTCCATGGGGTCAGCAAAACGGCGAAGGAGAAAATCGAATCCGCCGGCGGAAAGGTGGAGCTTCTCTAGCCGCCTGACCGGACTCCGGCCGGCAGACGGTTGCATGGAGACAAGGACGCAAATCGATGATTGGCGGTCTACAAAACATCACAAAGATTCCCGAGCTCAAGAAGAGGATTTTGTTCACCCTCATGATGCTTGCGGTTTACCGAATCGTGAGCCATATCCCCACGCCCGGGATTGATGCGGCGGCCCTCTCCTCCTTTTTCAAGGCCAGAGGGGACACGCTCTTCGGTCTGATCGACATGTTTTCGGGCGGGGCCCTCGGGCAGATGTCGGTGGTGGCCCTGGGAATCATGCCCTACATCAGCGCCTCCATTATTCTGGAGCTGTTGACCGTGGTGGTGCCCTACCTCGAAAAGTTGAAAAAGGAGGGGGAGCAGGGCCGCAAGAAGATCATCCAGTACACGCGCTACGGAACCGTGGTCCTCAGCATGATCCAGGGTTTCGGTATTGCCATCGGAATCGAAAGCATGGTGGTGGGGCAAAACCCCGTGGTGCCTGTGGGCGGATGGGGATTCAGGCTTCTCGCGGCGATCACCTTGACTGCAGGCACGGCCTTTCTCATGTGGCTGGGCGAGCAGATCACGGAGCGAGGCGTCGGCAACGGCATTTCCCTGATCATCTTTGCCGGCATCGTGGCCCGGTTGCCTGAGGCGATCATCGGCGTGATCCAGACCATGGGCGCTCCCGGACAGCTGGGTCCCTTTGGGATTCTGATCCTGCTGGGCTTCATGATTGCGGTGGTCGGGTTCATTGTGCTCGTGGAACGGGGGCAGAGGCGAATTCCGGTGCAGTATGCCAAACGGGTCGTAGGGCGGAGAATGTACGGAGGTCAAACCACCCATCTCCCGCTCAAGATCAACACCGCGGGAGTCATTCCCCCGATTTTCGCCTCCTCCATCATCATGTTCCCGGCGACAATTGCCAACTTTCTGAACGTGAAGGAATTTCCGTGGCTCCAGACCGTGGTCAATCTTCTCTCCCCCGGCGCGCTGGTCTACGAGCTCATCTTTGTCGCCTTTGTCATCTTTTTCTGCTACTTCTACACGGCCGTGCACTTCAACCCGGTGGATGTGGCGGACAACATGAAGAAGTACGGGGGATTTATTCCGGGGATCCGACCCGGAAAGAACACGGCGGATTACATCGACCGGGTGCTCACGCGGGTTACCTTTTTCGGGGCGCTTTACGTCTCGGCGGTGTGCGTCCTGCCCCAGTTCCTGATTTACCAGCTCCATGTTCCCTTTTACTTTGGCGGAACCGCGCTTCTGATTGTGGTGGGCGTGGCGATGGATACGTCGAATCAGATCGAGGCCCACATGCTGACCCGACACTATGAAGGATTCATGAAAAAGGGACTGGTGAGAGCAAGATAGATGTTGCCGTCCCAAAGGGATTTTAGAGGAAAGAGGAACCGTGGCTAAAGAAGAGGTGATTGCCGTTGAGGGAACGGTCGTAGAGACCTTGCCGAACGCCATGTTCAAGGTTGAATTGGAAGGCGGGCACCGGGTGCTTGCCCACATTTCCGGCAAAATGCGAATGCACTTCATCAAGATCCTACCCGGAGACAAAGTTTCGGTGGAGCTCTCCCCCTATGACCTGAGCCGGGGGAGGATCGTGTATCGGGGGAAGTAAAGCATGAAAGTCAGAGCGTCCGTGAAAAGAATTTGCAACAAGTGC
>JALOPA010000154.1 GCA_025454125.1 Thermodesulfobacteriota bacterium | reverse complement strand
ACAGGCTGGGACAGGTTTTCGGCTCCTACTACCAGGGCTTGGGCGCAAAACGCATCAGCCTCGGACGGGATTGCCGCCTCAGTTCGCCGGAACTCCGGCTGGGCGTTATGCAAGGGATGTCGGATGCGGGGATTCACGTGATCGATGTGGGAATGGTTCCCACACCGCTTCTCTATTATTCTCTCCATCACCTGGACGTGGACGGCGGGGTTCAGATCACGGGAAGCCACAATCCTCCGGAGTACAACGGATTCAAGGTCTGCCTTGGAAAGGCGACGATTTACGGAGAGGAGATCCAGAAGCTCAGAAGGATAGGGGAAAGCGGGTCGTTCCCAAAAGGAAAGGGGAGCGTGGAGACCCGGGAGGTGATCCGGCCCTACCACGAGGAGGTTCTGAAGAGGATCCGATGCGGCAGAACGGCGAGAAAAGTCGTGCTCGACGCAGGAAACGGCGTAGCCGGACTCGTGGCTCCTGAACTGTACGCGCAGATGGGCATCGAGGTGGAAAAGCTTTTCTGCGAACCGGACGGCCGCTTTCCGAATCACCACCCGGATCCCACCCTCCCTGAGAACCTGAAACACCTCATTCAAAAGGTGAGCGACACGGGTGCGGATCTGGGGATCGCCTTTGACGGCGACGCGGATCGGATCGGGGTCGTGGACCGGAAGGGCAGGATCATCTGGGGCGACCGGCTCATGATCATCTTTTCAAGGGACCTGCTGAAGCGTCATCCGGGCGCCAAGATCATCGGCGAGGTCAAGTGCTCCCAGGTGCTCTACGATGACATCCGCAAGAACGGCGGGATCCCGATCATGTGGAAAGCCGGCCATTCCCTGATCAAAGGGAAGATGAAGGAGGAAGGGGCCCTCCTTGCAGGCGAAATGAGCGGGCATCTCTTTTTTGCGGAACGCTATTTCGGCTATGACGACGCGATCTATGCCGGCGCCCGGCTGCTCGAAATCCTCACCACCGAAGCCAAGGAACTGGAAGAACTCCTTGAAGGGGTTCCGGCTCTGGTGAGCACGCCCGAGATCCGCATGGACTGCCCGGACGATCGGAAGTTTCAAATCGTGGCGGATCTTGCCTTGGAGTTCAAAGCCGAATACAAGGTCATCGATGTAGACGGGGCAAGAGTCGTTTTCAAAGGCGGGTGGGGGCTGATTCGTGCGTCCAACACCCAACCTGTGCTGGTGCTGCGCTTTGAAGCGGAAGAGGAGAGAACTCTTCAGGACATCCAGAAGATCTTCATGGGCAAACTGGAGAAGAAGGGGTTGAAGCTCAAATGATCGGCCGGCCTCTGGTTCTCGCCACTCGCAATCAAGGGAAGATCGAGGAGTTCAAAACCCTTTTTTCAGGGTTTCCCCTCGACATCAAAAGCCTGAATGACTTCGGGCCCACTCCGGAGCCTGTGGAGGACGGGAAGACCTTTGAAGACAATGCCTACAAGAAGGCGCATTTCACTGCGCGGGTCTTGGGCTTTCCGGCCCTGGCGGACGATTCCGGATTGGTGGTGGAGGCTCTCGGAGGCCAACCCGGCGTCCTGTCGGCCCGCTACGCCGGGGAGGGCGCGGGAGACGAGGCAAAGATCCGCAAGCTTCTGAAAGCGATGGAGGGCGTGAGCAACCGGAGAGCCGCCTTTGAGTGTGTCATCGCTATCGCCGTACCCCGGGGGCCTGCGTTGATCTATGAGGGGAGGTGCGAGGGCGAGATTGCCACAGAGCCGAGCGGGAACAACGGCTTTGGCTATGATCCGATCTTTTTCTATGGACCCTTTGGCAAGACCTTTGCGGAGATGAGCCAGGAGGAGAAGAACCGGGTCAGCCACAGAGGAAAAGCCACAGCAAAGCTCCTCGCTGAATTCGACAAGGTGATGAAGTGGCTCGAACAGAGAATCGCGGAAGAGCCCTTCTGATTGCCCAAGGCACGGCAAAGTGACGAGTGACAAGTAACGAGTGACAAGTTCGGTTTCTGTCCTGTTACTCCTCACTCGTGACCGGTGTGAGCCCTTGTATTCGAGAACCATCGAGCCGCCTGGGGGCGGTGGAGACGCCCGGCAGATTTCCTACTGTCCGAGTCAAAAAAAGCAGGCCGTTTGTTGACAGCACGTCTTTCGTGAATAAAATTAGAGCACAACTATCAAGGGGGTTGAAAACGAACATGGAAGCCAATATCTTTCAAGTCACTGAAAAAGCAGATCAAATGATCCAGCAGTTCTTCCAGGAAAAGAAGGAAAAACCCATTGTCCGGGTTTTTCTTTCGCAGGGTGGGTGATCGGGGCCCTCTCTGGGTATGGCTCTGGATGAGCCGAAAGACGATGATGAAGTGGTGAAAAACAATGGGGTGACCTATCTCGTAAACAAGCAGTTGCTCGACCAGGTCAAGCCCATTGTCGTGGATTTTATTGAGTCAGGATGGGGTTCGGGATTTTCCATTTCCTCCAGCCTCAAGAAGCCTGAATCCTGCGGAAGCGGAAGTTGTTCCTGCTAAGTGAATAGGCCGCCGGCCTTATGAACCAAAAACACTAGGCCCGGCGGCCTAACTGTTTTTCCCGCCTGCACAGGTCCTGTCTCCTGTCGCTCGCATCAGGGTTTCAACCTTTACAGAACCAGCAAATTCGAGTATCTCTATTCCCGGAGCGGCCATCATGATCCGGGACCAAGTGAAAAAGCTGTTGTCGGAGCTGCCTGAGGGGGTTCTCCTCGTGGGCGCTGCGAAGACTCGCACCCCTGACGAGATCCTGGAGGCCATTGAGGCCGGCCTGGAGATCGTGGGGGAGAACTATGTTCAGGAAGCGGAAAAAGCCTTTGAGAAAGTCGGGCACAGAGCCAAGTGGCACATGATCGGGCATCTGCAAACCAACAAGGTGAAGAAAGCGGTGGCGGTGTTCGACATGATCGAGACCGTGAGCTCCATGAGGCTGGCCGAGGAGATCGACAAAGCCTGCGCCAAGGCCGGAAAGGTGATGCCCGTTCTCATCGAGATCAACAGCGGCGAAGAGGCACAGAAATCAGGAGTGAATCCGGATGAAGCGGCGGCCCTGATCCAGTCGATGTCCTCACTGAAGCACATCCGCGTTGTGGGGTTGATGACCATGGGGCCCTTTGCCGGCGATCCCGAAGAGTCAAGGCCCTATTTCCAGAGGACGCGAAGGATCTTCGATGACTTGAAAGCCATGGGTCTTCCCGGTGTTGAAATGAAGCACCTCTCCATGGGCATGTCCAATTCCTACAAAGTGGCCCTGGAGGAAGGGGCCAACATGGTGCGGATCGGGACGAAGCTGTTTGGGAGAAGAGAGTGACGAGTGACAAGTAACGAGTGACAAGAATATAGAAGAAGACGGTAGACAGCATCAAAAGAATGGAGTGTTGGAGTAACGGAGTGATGGAGTATTGGTTTGAAACCATCACTCCAGTACTCCAAGGCTCCATCACTCCAAGGGTTTAAGAGCAACGGACCACGGACAACTGACCACGGCCAACGATCCTGCACATGAGCCATGTTTCCAAAGAAATGAAGCGCCTCATGGGGAAGGCACTGCACTCCCGGGACATGATTCAGGACGGGGACCACGTGATGGTCGCCGTCTCAGGGGGCAAGGACAGCCTTTCTCTTCTCTGGCTCTTGAGGGAACGCCTCAGCCGAGTTCCCATAAAATACACAATCACCGCGGTTCACGTGGACCCCGGCTTCGGGGCCCGTTCAGCGGAAAGGATGGAGGCTTTTTTTTCTGCACATGGGTTTGAAAGCCGGGTCTTGAGAGGAGATTTCGGCCCGTTGGCCCACGGCCCGGAGAACAGGGAAAACCCTTGTTTTTTGTGCTCCAGGATCAGGCGCAAGGTCCTCTTCGAAACGGCCAGAGAACTCCGCTGCAACAAGATCGCCTTCGGACATCACAAGGACGATGTGATCGAGACCTTCTTTCTGAACATCTTCTATGGAGCCTCTGTCAGCACCATGACTCCGGTGCAGGAGTTTTTCGGCGGCAAGCTCTTCGTGATCAGGCCTTTTTTCATGATCGATTCCGACCTGATCCGCCGCTACTTCCGCTCTATGGGCTGGGAGGCGGTCGATCTCGGCTGCCCCACAGCCGGGTCTTCAAAGAGGGAAGAGATCAAAGCGATGTTGAGCCAGCTTTATCGGAGAAACAAGAAGATCAAAGGCAATGTTTTTCACGCGTTGCAGAACGTGAAGCCTGAATATCTGCTTTAGCAGAGCCGTCCTAGATCACCCCCACCCTGGCCCTCCCCCGTCAAGGGGGAGGGCAGGTGCGCTGTCGTTCAAAGCTGTTATCCCCTCTCCCCTGCGGGGAGAGGTTTACCCGCCTCTGGCGGCGCCGAAGGAGACCAGGGGTCGGGGTGAAGGGGGGTGATGTTTCTAAAACGGGGAGTGTGATCGTGGAAGAGGAATCGACTCAGAAGACCAACGCGTTGGGTGACCAGAATTCCCAGGCTGAGACCTTCAAGGAGCAGCCTCCAGAGAACGGCTCCACGGGCGGAAACAGGGGCGGGCAAAAGGGAGTTGGGTGGCCCGTCTGGCTGCTGGTTTGTCTGATGGGGCTTCTCCTGGCCTCGAGCATCGGGAATCTTGCCGTGAGCTATCGGGCTTATGAGAGTTCCCAAAAACAGGTCACGGCCATCGAGCAATTGACCCAGTCGATCAAAGACACCCAGAGAGCGATCATGGACCTAGCCAGAATGCTCGAACAACCCTCGTCCGAAGAGGAAGAGCCTGAAGAAGACAGGGGGGCCGCGGGAGACGGGAGCATCTGAGCCAGGGATGAAAAGAGGAGGCGGCGGTGGCAAGGCGTCTTGATCTTTGTCTGCTTCCGGGACGAATGGCCGTGTGCCGGCTCGGGTCCGGGGAGAAAGCGCCCCCATGGGCCGATTCAGATCGTCTGTCCTCCGTAACCCGTACCCAGACCGAGACGACCGTTGTTTGCCCGGAAGAGAGTGTCCCCGCTGGAATTACCTGCAACAAGCACTGGCGTGGTTTGCGGATCGAGGCTGTTTTGGATTTCTCCGAAACGGGAATCCTGTCCTCGCTCACCGCCGCGCTGGCGGAGGAGGGTATCCCGATTTACGCTCTTTCGACCTACAGTACGGATCTGATTTTCATCCAGGAAAAGGACCTCTCCAGAGCCGTGCTGGCCCTGACCCGATCCGGGCACAGGGTGTTGTCGGAAAACGGCCAGGAACTGCTCCCTTAAGTCCGACTTAAATCCTCCCTCCCTGTATAAGCTTGACAGAAATAGGCCTCTTCCCTATAGTCCCATGCCAACTCGGTTTCATGGGTCATATCCCCCGAAGCCTACTGCGGCTTTGTCATTCCCGCGAAGGCGGGAATCCAGCCTATGATGCTTTTCCTGGACACCCGCCTGCGCAGGTGTGACGGCTGCGGCGGGAGTAATTCTCTTACCCGACAGAAAGGAGCTCCCCATGCCCAAGAGGAAAGATGTTAAGAAGGTCATGATTATCGGATCAGGCCCTATCGTCATCGGTCAGGCGTGCGAATTCGACTATTCAGGAACCCAGGCGTGCAAAGCCCTTCGAAAACTGGGCTATGAAATCGTTCTCGCCAACTCCAACCCTGCCACCATCATGACAGACCCCGGCATGGCGGACGCCACCTACATCGAGCCCCTGAACGTGAAGTCCATGGAGGAAATCATCGCCAAGGAGAAGCCGGATGCGCTGCTGCCGAATCTGGGAGGCCAATCCGGACTGAATCTTTCTTCGGAATTGCACCGGAAAGGCATTCTCAAGCAGTACGGCGTCAAAGTGATCGGCGTGGATGTGGATGCCATCGAGCGAGGGGAAGACCGGATTGCCTTCAAGGAGACAATGAACAAGCTCGGCATCGACATGCCGAAGAGCAAGCCGGCTTTCAGCGTGGAAGAGGCTGAGAAAGTC
>JALOPA010000153.1 GCA_025454125.1 Thermodesulfobacteriota bacterium | reverse complement strand
TGGGAACCGTGGAGATCTGCGGACGCTTCTCCTGCAACAATGAGCACAAGTCTTGAATTCACGGGATCAGCAAACGGCCTGAAATTTTCTGGAACCCTTTTCGATCTGATCGATGATTGCCAGGGCGTATTGGAGCGCTCGTCGTCCGTCTTGACCGGAAACAACCGGTTCGGATCCTTTGAGAACCGTGTCGATGAAGGAGGCGATCTGATCCGCCAGGGGATCGCGGCCGGGAAACTGCATTCGGTTTGAGGTGACCTGAGGAAAGTTGTTGGCATCCCTCAGGACGCCGTCGAGTTTGGTGACGGTCAATTCCCTTTTGAGACAGTTGACGGACATGTAGGCGTCCTGCTGGAAAATCCGGATCTTGCGCAGGGCCTTGTCCGAGACTCGGCTGGCCGTCAGGTTGCCCACGGTCCCGTTTTCAAAGATCAACCGTGCGTTGGCAATATCCGTTTTGCCGGTAAGCACCGACATCCCCACGGCGTGAAGTTCCTTCACCTCGGAGGGGACGATGTGCAGGATAATGTCCAAGTCGTGGATCATGAGGTCTAAAACCACATCCACGTCCGTTCCCCGGGGGGTGAAGACATTCATCCGGTGGGATTCAATGAACACGGGGCAGGTCAGCAGGGCCTCCATTTCGACCACCGCAGGATTAAAACGCTCAACCAGGCCGACTTGGAGAACCAGCCCTTTGCTCTGGGCCATGCGAATCAGGGTGTCCGCGGGTTCGAGGAGGTACGTGATCGGTTTTTCCACCAGAAGGTGAACGCCGGCCGACAGCACTTCCTTGGCCACCTCGTAGTGCTTCTCCGTGGGCACGGCCAGACTGACCGCGTCCACCTGAGACAGAAGCTCCTTGTGGTGGCGGTGGACTTTTGTCCCGTACCGGTCCGCAATCAGCTCCGCACGAGCGGGATCACTGTCCACAACGCCGATGAGATCCACTGCCGGGATCGCCTTGTACTTCTGGACGTGGTACTCTCCGAGGTGGCCCACGCCGATCACGCCCACTCTGATTCTCTTCGGATTCAATGCCTGCCTGTCTCCACCGAAACGTTCATGAAGGTATCCGGACCCTGGGTTCGCGTCACGCCGTCTCTGAGGTCACTCCAGGGACACGATGGCGATCCCTGATCGATCAGCATATGAAATCGTGGCGGGTTTGTCAAAGATCAAAGTTTTACCCGCCTCGATGGCCAGGACCGAGGCCTTGACCCGGGACATGACCTGAACCGTCTCCAGCCCCACCGAGGGCACATCGAACCGGAGATCCTGGTTCGGCTTGCTGACCTTGACGACCACCGCCTTTTCCTTGGCGAGCGCCCCTCCGCGAAGGATGGTCTCGTTCGTACCCTCAATGGCCTCCAGAGCGAGAACCGTCTTCTTTCTCACCACCACGCACTGGCCGATGTCCAGGCGGCCGAGTTCCTTGGCGATGGTCCACCCGAACGCCACATCCTCCTGCTCCGCCTGGCTCGGCTTTCTGCGCGTCAGGGTCCCGCGAGGAGCCAGAAGGTCGGGGAGGTGTTCGGCGGAACTGACAATGAGAATCCCCTCCTTTTGCAGTTCTCCGGCCACGGCCCGCAGGATGTCGTCGTCGTGGAAGATGGCGAGCTTGGACATGAGGGTCAACCCTCTCAGGTCGGGCCGGACATTCTCGAACATCTTTTTCTTGTTGATCGTGCCCGCCATGACGGTCTTCGTGACGCCGGCTTTCTTGAGGAACTTGATGAGGTGGCCGAGCTGTCCCAGCTTGACCCACGTCAGCTCATCGGCCTTCTGAGCAAGCAACGGGTCCGTCTCCCCCTCATGGGCCACGGCCACCACGCGCAGGCCCTTTTCCCTGGCCGCGTCCGCCACCAGGAGCGGAAACGCGCCTCCGCCGGCAATCAATCCAAGGGCTTCCTTGTCGTGAAATTTCTTGGTCATAGCGAAAGAACCAGAGCCTTGGTTCGACGAGGATCACCTCATGCGGCTCGAACCCTCAGCGCAGGACTCCGCGTTTGGAGGATTCCACAAAGTCGAGGAGCAGGTCGAGTTCCGGAAAAGGCGCCAGTTCCTGCCTCGCTCTCTTCACGCCTTCGCTGAACAGGGTGTTCTCCCTCCAGAGGATGCTGTAGGCCTTCTTGAGGCCGTCGAGCGTCTCCCTGGAAAACCCGAGGCGCTGGAGGCCTTTCCGGTTGACGCCGTAGAGCTTGGCCCTGGAGCCTGCCACGATCATGAACGGGGGAGCATCCCGGTCGACACCGGTCTTGCCTCCGATGAAAGCGTACGGCCCTATTCGCACAAACTGGTGGACCGCTGCCAGACCGCCGAGAATGGCGTGGTCTCCCACGGAGACGTGACCCCCGAGGGTCGCCACGTTCGACATGATGATCTTGTTTCCCAGGACGCAGTCGTGGGCCACGTGCGCATAGGCCATGAGGTAGTTGTCGCTGCCGATGATCGTGACCCGGTCCTGCTTGGTAGTGGCCCGGTTCACCGTCACGAATTCCCGAAAGATGTTGCCGTCGCCGATCTTCACGGCCGTGTCTTCCCCGCGGTACCCGATGTCCTGCGGCGGGGACCCGATGGAAACAAAAGGAGAGAGCACGTTCCTTTCGCCGATCTCCGTGCGGCCTTCAATGACCACGTGGGAACTCAGGACCGTGTCGCGGCCGATCTTCACATGGTCGTGAATGACACAGTAAGGACCCACCTTGACCCCCTGGGCCAATTCGGCGCGCGGACTCACGACGGCTGTGGGATGGATTTCCATAGAAGATCTTCAGCGACTCCTTTCACCCGATAGCGGCCACGAGTTCCGCTTCGGCCACCAGTTCCTCGTTGACAAAGGCTTTTCCCGCCATCTTCCACACCCGAGAACCCGTCCGGAGCGTGACGAGCTCGAAAACGAGCTGATCCCCCGGGACCACCCTCTTTCGGAACTTCACCTTGTCCATGGACACAAAGTAAAACTTCCGGGGGCCGTCCTCTTTCATGTCTTCCGGCATGGAGTGCCCGGCGAGCACACCGCCGACCTGGGCCATGGCCTCGATGATGAGCACTCCGGGCATAATGGGGTTGCCGGGAAAATGACCTTGAAAGAACGGCTCGTTGGCCGTGACATTCTTGATCCCCTTCACCCGTTTGCCGGGCTCCAGTTCCGTCACCCGGTCCACCAGAAGGAACGGGTAGCGGTGGGGGAGAACCTTGACAATCTCTTCGTAGCCGAGCGGAAGATTCATCTTGTCCCTCGCTTTACTGTTGCAAGCGTTTGGCCCCAATCAAAAGGTGTTCGAGCCCAGGTCAATCAACGGTTAGGGCTCCAATTCGTCCAGCCTCTTTTCCAACCGGCGGATGCGGGCCAGCAGGTCGGGCAGCTGCGGGATCAAAGCCGAAGTCTTAAGCCAGAGCCGGTGCGGAATGGCCGGCGACCCGGAGACGATTTCGCCCGAACCCAGGGATTTTGCCACTCCGGACTGCGAACCGATCATGGCCCGATGTTCCACACGGAGGTGATCCCGGATCGCCGCCTGGCCCCCGATCACGACCTGGTCTCCGATGGAAACGCTTCCGCCGACGGCCGCCTGGGCCACAAGAATCGTGTCTTCACCGATCACGACGTTGTGAGCGATCTGCACCAGGTTGTCGGTCTTGACTCCCCGTTTGATCCACGTTTTTCCAAGAGCCGCACGGTCAATGCAGTTGTTGGCTCCGATTTCCACCTGGTCGTCGATTTGCACGATTCCCATCTGGGGAATCTTCACGTTGACCGCTCCGTCGCGGACAAATCCGAACCCGTCGCTGCCGATCACGGTGCCTGCGTGGATCACGACGTCCTCTCCGAGGACACAGTCGTTCATGACGGTGACGTTCGGAAAGAGAACGGTGCGGTTTCCGATTCTGACCCGATCTCCGACAAAGACACCGGGAAAAAGGACTGCGCCGTCGCCGATCACGGAATTTTCCCCCACGTACGCCAGGGGATAGACGGAAACCCCCGTGCCGAGCACTGCCGTCTCGGAAACGAAAGCCTTTTCGCTGATCCCGGGAAACCTGGAAACAGGGGAGGCAAAAAGGGCCGCCGCCCTTGCATAGGCGAGGGCCGGGTTGCGAACGATCACCTGAGCGCCCTTGAAACCGGGGTCCGGCTCCGAAATGAAGATCGCGGCGGCCTTAGTCCCTCTCAAGCCCTCCTTGTATCGGGGATCGGAGAAAAAGGAGATCTGCCCCTCGCAGGCTTCGGCCAAAGAGTTGATGCCGGTGATGACCGTCCGGCCATCTCCCAGCACCTTGCCTCCCACGCGGGCCGCAATCTCTTCCAACCTGAATTCCAAAAACCCCTCCCTTAGGGATTCTGTTTGTCGTAGGCTTCCGTGACCCGATCCGTGAGGTCAACGGTGGGGTTGAAGTAGAGAAGCCCGAGGGTTCTTCTCTCCAGGATGATGGTGTAGCCCTCCTTCTTCCCCATGTCCTCGACCACCTTTTCCAGTTCCTTCATGACCTTTTTGATGGCCTCCATCTCGGTTTCTTTCATTTCCTGAGAGTACTCATCGTACATGAACTTGAACTGGCGCTGTTTTTTCTCGAGTTCCCGTTTCTTGTCCTCCTGGGCGTCGAGGCTGAGCATCATGCTTTGTTTCTTCAACTCCTCCTCGAGTTTGGAAACGGCGTTTCTTTCATCATTGAGTTTCTGTTGCATGTCGTCAAACTTCTTTTTCACCGACAGGCTCGCTCTCTGGAAGGCTTTGGAGTTCTTTTGAAATTTCTGAAGATCCACAACGCCAACCTTGACGCTCTGAGCCGCGAGCGGAGCCGGCTGCAAAAAGACCAAGGTCAATAAACCCAGTAGCACACAAATCAATCCTTTCATAAGTCCCCCTTGTTCTGAAGTGATTCCCGCTATGATTCTAATACAGGCCTATGGCCACGACCAAAGCTTGCTTGGGCCCAGGATTCTGAAGTGTTTTTACCAATACCCGCCAATCTGAAATTCCACGTTGCCCGTAGGATCGCCCGGTCTTCGGTTCAGAATATACCCGTACTCCAGCCGGATCGGGCCGAGCGGAGAATACCACCGGACTCCCGCGCCCGCGGACCTGGGCATGTTGGAAAAGGTGAAGGTCTCATCCCGGGTGAACACGTTCCCCATGTCGAAGAAAACGACACCGATGACCCCCTGCTCCGCGAGCAAGGGGAAGCGGAACTCGAAATTGTAGATCATCATCTTGGGACCGCCGATGGTGTCCCCGTTGGGGGCGGTGGGAGAGATGCTGTCCAGGTCATACCCGCGGACCGTGTTGAGCCCTCCGATCCGGTACAGCTGATAGCTGGGGATGGTTCTGTCCTCTCGTTCCTGCATGTAGCCCCACCGGCCTTCTACCATGAAAGCCGTGTCCCATCGCCACGGGAAATACCATTGGCTCGTCAGCTCGTAGCGGTTGAAGTAGACATCGCCGCCGAAAACTCCTCCGGCATACTGAAACGCCAGCATGTTGTAGGACCCGCTTCGGGTGTTCCAGGGCCTGTCTTTGCTGTCCCGGATGACGCTGAAGGTCATGCTGCTGGTCAGGCTCCATCCTTCCATTTCCCTGATTTCAAAAGCGGCGTCGCTCGCCACATCCTTGATCAGCGTGTCGTCGTAGGCGTACACGATTCCGGCTCTCGTGTATTCGTCGAAGCCCAGAGGGAATCCAAACTTGAGAGCGCCCCCCAAGCTGTCCCGGGTATAGTCTTCATAGATATGCTCCCACTTGAAGAGATCAATGCCGCCGGACAGTTGCGTGTCCCAAAGCCTGGGGTCATTATACCGGATATCGAAGTACTGGGTCTTGGAGCTGATTCTCAAGCCGGCCATGAGGCTTCGACCGGTTCCGAAGAGGTTCTTTTGGGCCACCTGCATGGTCCCCGTAGGGCCGTCATAGCCGCTGTAGCCTGCGCCCAAGGTGAAGGAGCCCGTGGGTC
>JALOPA010000152.1 GCA_025454125.1 Thermodesulfobacteriota bacterium | reverse complement strand
CGTTTTTGGATGATCAGACCGGGAACGGATTTGGCGCTCAACTATGCCCTGATCCACGTGATCCTGAAGGAAAACCTCTATGATGAGGAATATGTGCACCGATGGGTCACAGGCCTCACGGAGCTGAGAGCTTTTGTGGAGCCCTACAGCCCCGAGTGGGCGGAGGAAGAGACGGGCATTCCCGCTCAGGAAATCGTGGCGCTGGCCAGGGAGGCGAGCCGGGACAAACCCCAAGTCATCTTCCATTATGGGTACCGCGGAGCCAACCACGCGAACGAGATCTACTTCCGCCGCTCCCTCCTCATTCTCAACGCCCTCATGGGAAGCATCGAGAGCAAGGGCGGGCTCATCATCAAGAAGGGCCCCAAGGACGCAGGCTACGGGAACATCGGAAAACTTCTCGACCAGAAAGACCTTCCCAAGGCCAAAGCCGAGCGGTTTGACGGTGTGGGCGGCGCCAAGCTCCCTCTGGCCGATCCTGCCCACGGCGTGGGCTCCATGCTCCCCTACGCCATTCTGAATGAAGACCCCTATCCGGTGAAGGCCCTGATCAGCCACCGCTTTGACCCCATGCTTTCCATTCCCAACTTCAGCCAGAACAAAAAGGCCTTTGACAAGCTCGACTTCATTCTCACTCTCGACGTCAACTTCGGAGAAACGGCGTGGTATTCGGACGTCGTTCTTCCGGAGTCCATGTACCTGGAGCGCTCCGATTCGATTCAAATGGCCAACGGGCCCAAGCCCACGCTCTACATGAGGCGGCAGTGCGTGCCACCGAGGTATGACACCAAGCCCTACTGGGAAATCATCCGGGAACTGGCCAAGCGTCTCGACCTGGGTCATTTCTTCAAGTACGACACGATCGAGGACATCTGGACCCTTCAGCTCAAGGACATGGGGATCAAGATCGAGGACTTCAATTCAAAAGGGTTTGTGAGCCTGTCGAAAAACCCCATTCTTTGGGATCGGAAAGAAGGAATCAAGTTCAAGACCCCTTCCGCCAAGTTCGAGCTGGTTTCCAGCCTCATGGAGAAAGCCGGTTTTGCCTCCTTTGCCAAGTACGAGCCCGTGGCACCTCCGCCAGAAGGCGAGTTCCGCCTGACCGTGGGCCGAAGCGCGGTTCACACCCACGTGGCGACTCAGAACAATCCTTACCTGAACGAACTGGTCCCGGAAAACGTGCTGTGGATCAACACGGAAGAGGCGGCCAAACTGGGGATCACCAACGGCCAGGTCGTGGAGGTGTCCTCGGATCACGGGTTCGGCAAAATCAAAGCCTTTGTGACGGACTTCATCCACCCGGAGGCGGTGTTCATGCTTCACGGTTTCGGCCGGCAGGTTCCGGCGGCCACACGGTCTTACGGGAAGGGAGCCAGCGACACGGCCCTCCAGAGCAACGTGACGGACATGATCGGCGGAAGCCCGGGACTTCACGAGACATTTGTCAAAGTCAGACCGGCCGCCTAACGCCAAGGATTCAAACGGGAAAAAGAGGAAAAAGCCATGAGTGAATTTTATCTCTTCCACGATAGCGCAAAATGCATCGGGTGTTTGTCCTGCGAAGTTCACTGCAAGGAGAACAAGAAGCTGCCCATAGGCCCTAGACTCTGCCGGGTCGAGACCATCGGCCCCAAGTGGGTGGGAAGCGTTCCCAAGATCGATTTTGTTTTCATGCCTTGCTACCATTGCGACAGGCCCTGGTGCGTCGCCGCCTGCCCCACGGGAGCCATGCAGAAAAGAGCCAAGGACGGCATTGTCTTTGTGGATCACGACCTGTGTGTGGGATGCAAAGCCTGCATGAGGGCCTGTCCCTGGGGTGCGCCCCAGTGGGACTCCGAAAAAGGCAAGGTCGTCAAGTGCGATTACTGCATGGACCGGGTGGACCAGGGGCTGGAGCCCGCCTGCGTGGCCAAGTGCGTGACCAAGTGTCTTCATTTCGGGAAGCCTGCGGCCATGATCGACGCGCGCAGAGAGCGCCACGCCAAGGCCATGGCGGCCATGGCCACGGAAGTGACCCTGCGCCAGCCTGTGGCCGGCCCAAAAGCAAAACCCCTGAAGCCCAAGCGGAAACAGACCCAACCTGCGGCCAAAGGGGCATAGTCGACAAAGCGGTTTGAGCCGGAACAGATGGATTCACAGGAAGTCGTCACCCCCTTGAAAAACGGGGTCCAGATTCTTTGTAAACCGATGAGAAGACTGGATTCCGGCTTTCATCCGCCTCAGGCGGATTCGCCGGAATGACGGAAGAGCACGTTCATTGACTTTTTGCGAAACGATCAAACAGGACCTGAAGAAGGCAACATGACCGACCAGACCTGCATCGTTTACCAAACTTACCTCGGGCTTTCGCAGTACCTCGCCTCTGGCCGTATCACCCATCCGAGGGCTCGGCGGCGGGCGGAAGACCTGCTCGACCTCCTCAGGGACGTGTCCACAGGAGCCGGAGGCCCGCAGCACCTGAAGGCCATGCTCACCTCCGTGGCCACGATCGTCCTGGAGGAACCGGAGGACTTCTCCGAGGCGATCGTTCGTCTCGTGGGGAGAAATCTGGATTCCCACAGAGAAGTCTTTGCCAGCCACATCGACACCCACAACTGCCCCACCGGTCAGTGCGAGATTCTCACCCCTGCGCCCTGCCAGATGGCCTGTCCGGCAGGAATCGACGTGGCCAGCTATGTGGCGCTCATCGGCCAGGGCCGATACGGCGAAGCCGTCGAGCTGATTCGAAAAGACAATCCCTTTCCCTGGGTGTGCGGTCTGGTGTGCACCCACCCCTGCGAATTCGTCTGCGTGAGGGGGAAAATCGACACGCCCATCGCCATCAAGGACCTCAAAGCCTTTGCCGCTGAGCGGGCGGTTTCCGAGAGGACCTATGCCAACCCGCCTAAAGAGCCTGCCCTGGACTACAAGGTGTGCGTGATCGGCGCAGGGCCGGCAGGATTGACGGCCGCCTACTACCTTGCCCTCAAGGGATATGAAGTCACGGTCGTTGAAGCGCTGCCTTATGCAGGCGGAATGATGATGGTGGGCATTCCCCGCTACCGTCTCCCCAGGGAAGTCATTGACCGCGAAGTCGGTTTCATCGAGGAGCTGGGGGTGAAATTCCGGTTCAACACGAGGCTGGGCCGGGACACCACGATGGAGGAGCTCCGACAGGAGGGGTTCAGGGCGTTTTTCATTTCCACAGGAGCCCATGCCTCCATGGATCTGGCGGTGAGGGGGGAAAAGGATTTTCCACAGGTCATCGACGCGATCGCTTTTTTGCGCGAAGTCACACGGGGAAACAGGCATGCCCCGGGCCAAAGGGTGGCGGTCATCGGCGGCGGTAATGTGGCGATCGATGCCGCTCGAACCCTCGTGCGTTTGGGATGTCATGAGGTGCACCTGGTTTACAGAAGAACCCGGAGCGAGATGCCCGCCAATCTCGAAGAGGTCAAGCAGGCCGAGGAGGAGGGCGTTCAGATCACGTTCCTCACGGTGCCCATTGAAGTCCTCGGAAGCGGCGGCAAACTTACCGGCCTCAAGTGCCTTCGTGCGAAGCTGGCGGAACCCGACGACAAGGGCAGGCGCAAGCCGGTGCCTGTGCCCGGCAGTGAACATGTCCTTGCCGTCGATGCGGTCATCACGGCCATCGGCCAACGCGTGGACCGTGAAGGGCTGGATTCCGTCCAGAGTCTCCGGTGGACCAAGTGGGGAACCCTCGTGGCGGACACCATCACGTCAGCGACTTCCGTGCAAGGCGTTTACTCCGGTGGCGATCTCGTGCTTGGTCCTGCCACCGCGGTGGAGGCCATCGGTGCAGGGAAAAGAGCGGCTGAAGGAATTGACCGCTATCTCCGAGGCCTTCCGCAACCCAAAATGCCGCCCGTGCCTTTCCGCCGGATGCGAGTGGCCCTGTCGGAAACCCCGGCTTCATCCAAGATGACTCTTCGCAGGCCTGAAATGCCTCTCCTCGGCCCGGAAAGGCGGCGCATCACCTTCCAGCAGGTTGAACTGGGCTTTGATGAACACACGGCCAAGCAGGAAGCCCGGCGATGCCTGCGCTGCGACATTTGCAAGCGCTGCGGAAAGTGTGTCTCCGTCTGCCGGGACAAAATGGGGATCAATGCGCTCCAGTTCGGTTACGTCCATTCTGAAGCTCCGGGAATGACCGACTTCCGGCTCACGGCCGAACGGTGCATCCTGTGCGGAGCCTGCGCCGCTAACTGCCCGACCGGAGCCTTGACCCTGGCGGACAGGGACGGAGAGCGGATCCTCAGCCTCTGCGGCACGGTTCTCTGCCACGAGAAATTGGAGTACTGTGATCAGTGCGGCACCGTGGTCGGGCCGGCCCGATATCTCGACTACGTGAAGAAGCGCACCTCCGCAATCATTGAAGCTTTTGAAGGCCGCCAGCTCTGCGAGAAGTGTGCGAGGCAGAGGACGGCAGGGTACAAGTCGGGCATCACCATCCCTTAGAGGAGAGACCGCTATGTCTGCTTTGCGCCAGGGGGACAAGGTGGAGGTTTTTCAAAGGTCCCAGGACCAGAGATGGGAGGAGTACATGAACGAGTACGTGGGCTACCGAGGCGTGGTCACAGACCCCGATATGGTGATCAATGACCCGGAGGCCCTGGTGCAGGTCACCCTGGACGGGACAGGCGGCACCCATCGCTTTCCTCAGGACTGCCTGAGGAGATTGGCATGAAGCTTCGTGTGGCCTCCGTCGCCTTTTTTCTTCTCCTCTGCGCCCTCTACGGTTCAGGGATGGCCCTGGCCGGTGAGCGCATTTCTGCGTTCGTGAGCATCCCTCCCCAGAAATACGTTGTGCAAAAGATCGGGGGAACCCTCGTCAGCGTTTCCGTGATGGTCCCGCCCGGAGCCAACCCTCACCTCTACGAACCGCGGCCTACCCAGATGGCCGATCTGTCCAAGAGCCAGGTTTACTTTGCCATCGGGATCACCTTCGAAACCGTGTGGTTGCCCAAGTTCGCCAAACTGAACCCGAAGATGCGGATTGTGCCTACCGACAAGGGCATCGACAAGCTGACCATGGTCTCCCATCATCACGAGGATGAGAAAGACGGGGGCGATCCGGCCAAAGCAGGGCCGGCTCACAAGGAGGAGGCTTCCGGGACACCGGATCCCCACGTTTGGGTGGCGCCTCCCGAGGTCAAGATCATTGCCCGGAACATCCAGGAAGCCCTGACGGAAATGGACCCCTCGAACAGCCGGACGTACCAAGCCAATCTGGAAGCATTTCTAAAAGAAATCGACAAGCTCGACCAGGATCTCGCGGAGATCTTCAGCGACAAAAAAGGCCTCAAGTTCATGGTGTACCACCCGGCTTGGGGTTATTTCGCACGAGCCTATGGATTGGAGCAGGTCCCCGTGGAGATGGAAGGAAAAGAGCCCAAGCCCGAACAGCTCAAGGCCCTCATCACTCAAGCCAAGAGGGACGGTATCAGAATCATCTTTGTTCAGCCTCAATTCTCCACGAAGAGCGCCGAGACCATTGCCAAAGCGATCAACGGCCAGGTCATCGTTGCAGACAATTTGCGGGAGGACTGGGAAAAGAATTTGCGGGTGCAGGCCCAGAAGTTCAAACAGGCTCTGGCCACCAAAAACCAGTGATCCGTCATCAGGTGAGGGGCTTTAGTTCCTGTTCGTTGATTTTGACCATGGAGGCCTTGTAGGAAATACTGAGATCCAGTGAATCGGTATTCGGAGCGTAGAGGCTCACGTTCTTTTCGTCGAGATCGACCAGCGCCACGACAATCCGGTCAAAGGCCGCGCTGTTGATCCGATAGATGGCTTTCATGATGCGGCTGAAGTTGTTCGCCCTGAACGTCACATCCAGCTCGCTTTCTGCCGGAGGGTTGCGAAACTCCAGCTTGCCCGCCAGTTGCACGGCCGACCCGAGGATGTTGAGGGAACACCGTTCGATGCTCGCCACAGCCCTGCTTTGCGCCCACTTCGTGTTCA
>JALOPA010000151.1 GCA_025454125.1 Thermodesulfobacteriota bacterium | reverse complement strand
GAAAACACGCCGGCCCTGGTGGTTTTTGTAATCTCCATCGCCACAGCCCTTTGCTCTGTCCTTTACGGGATGGGCGACAGACCGTGGCACACGGCAGTGACGGCGGTGGCAACGATCTTCTTCATGGTGATCTTCCGGTACGCGGTGCAGAGCGCCTATCTTGAGAAGTACCTATCGACGGTCAAGCCCGAGGTGATTCATCAGCTCGGACCTCTGGCGCTCTTCCTTGCCGCCCTGATCGGGGGCGTGATCGTCCTAGTCTACATCCTCAAACTGGCGCTCAGGCCCGGAAAGGAGGCCTCCCTATGAACTATCCGGTTTGGGAATTAACGACCTTTGGAGGCGGCGTCCTCATTGCGGTGATCGCCACGCTGCACGTCTTTGTGTCCCATTTTGCAGTGGGTGGCGGACTGTTCCTGGTGCTCACCGAGAGGAAGGCCTATCGGGAAAAAGACAAGAGAATTCTGGACTACGTGCACGGGCACACAAAATTCTTTCTCCTGATTACCATGGTGTTCGGCGCCCTCACCGGCTTCGGCATATGGCTTATCATCTCTCTCCTCAGCCCTGCCGCTACCTCCATTCTGATTCACAGCTTTGTCTTCGGCTGGGCCACGGAATGGGTGTTCTTTGTGGTGGAGATCGCCTCGTTGCTGATCTACTACTACACCTTCTACAGGATGGAGCCTCGGAACCATCTCATCGTGGGATGGATCTACTTCATCTTTGCCTGGCTTTCCCTCTTTGTCATCAACGGCATTGTCTCCTTCATGCTGACACCGGGCCTCTGGCTTGAAACAAAGAGTTTCTGGGACGGTTTCTTCAATCCTTCCTTCGTACCGTCTCTCTTTTTCAGGACCTTCATTGCCCTCAGTCTCGCGGGCATCTACGGCCTCATCACCTCCACAAGGATTCAGGACGATAGCTTGAGGCAACGGATGGTCCGGCACTGTGTGCTTTGGCTCGCTGTACCCTTTGTTCTGCTCGTTCCGTCAGCGTGGTGGTATTTGGGCGTGATTCCGCCTGAGGCCAGAGCGGTCATCAGCGATCCCGAACTCACCGTCAACACGGTGCGAAAAGCCTTCCTGGTGCTCACGCCCGTGGTTTTCCTGGCAGGACTATTCATGGCGCTTCGGCTGCCCAAGTCTTTTCAGCAGTATTTCTCCTTCGTTCTCATGATCCTGGCCTTCTTGTACCTGGGTTCCTTTGAAATGGTGAGGGAGTCGGCGCGCCGGCCCTACATCATTCAAGGGTATATGTATTCCAACAGCATTCTCAAAGCTGAACTGCCCGAGTTCCAGAAGCATGGGGTATTGAAAACCGCAAGGTGGGCGAAGAACAGGACGATCAGCCCTGCAAACGAGGCGGCTGCAGGAGCGGAGGTGTTCAAGCTGCTCTGCATCTCCTGCCATTCGGTAGGAGGGTACAGGAACGACATACTGGAGCGGACGAAGGACATGACCATAGGCCAATTCGAGTCTACTCTCGATGAGATGGGGGCCGAAGAAGAACAAATGCCGCCCTTTGCCGGCAACCGGCAGGAGAGACAGGCGCTTGCCAAGTATGTGCTGGAGAAGTTGCGCAGGTAATCTAAATCCCCCCATCCCCCCTTTACAAGGGGGGGCAAAGAAACAGTATCTCGATCGTCACTCCCGCGAAGGCGGGAGTCCTGAGGAGATTGAAAAGGCTGGATTCCCGCTTTCGCGGGAATGACATTGCGAGGGGGCGGTCTCGCCTGGTTGTTGATGAAAGGACCCCGAATGGAGGTTGTCGGACAGGCTCTAAGGGGAGATTGGCGATAATATTATCGGTTCGTCTATTTTCGCACTGGAGGCCATGTGGAAGAGAGCACGTCAAAAGATCACCTGGACCTGAAAGGCTTTCTCATTCTCGTCTTCCTCACCATGCTCTGGGGGTGCAACTACTCGGCGATCAAAATATCGAACCTTGGATTCTCCCCTATCTTTAATGCGCTCCTTCGCTCCTCCATTGCCTCTGTTTTAGGCATCGTCTACTGCCTGTGCGTCAAGCAGCCCCTTTTCCACACGGACAGGCGATTGTTCCATGGTTTCGTTGTGGGCATGCTCTTCGGTCTTGAATTCGTGTGCATCTATGTCGGGATGCTTTACACGGATGCGGCAAGGGCCGGGATTCTCATCAACACGTCGCCCTTTATCGTGGTGCTGGGAGCCTACTTGTTTCTCAGGGAGCGCTTGGGCATTCTAAGAATCATCGGGCTGGTGTTGGCTTTCGTAGGCGTTTACCTTGTGTTTCTGGGGAAGCCGAGCACGTGGAGCCCCTCCATGCTCCTGGGAGATCTCCTGGAGCTGGGGGCGGCCCTGTTCTGGGGGGCCACGACCGTTTACATCAAGAAGTACCTGGCCGGGAAGGTGCACCCCATTCACACGTTCCTCTATCAGCTCGTTTTTTCCATACCCATCATTTTCCTTTGTATGATCGTGCTCGAAGACAAATGGATCATCAATGTGAACACGGCCTCCGTGATCGCCCTTCTTTACGCCTCGATCATTGTGGCCTTTGCCTCGTACCTGACGTGGTTCAAGCTGATCCACACCTATCCTGTTTCTCAGCTTGCGGTGTTCACATTCCTCTCCCCGTTCTTCGGTGTGATCTCGGGTTTTGTCATCCTGGGCGAGCAGTTGACAACAGGTCTCATCTTCGGCTTGCTCTTCGTAAGTGCCGGCATCTATCTGGCGAACTATCAAAAACTTTAGGAAGGAAAGAAGCGAACCGCAGAATATCGATGGCCCCGTAAAGAGTCTTTTAGGTGGTCACTCCCGCGAAGGCGGGAGTCCAGAATACATAGAATACACTGGATTCCCGCCTTCGCGGGAATGACGGAAAAGGGCCTTTTCCGACTTCTTAGGAATCCATCAGTATTGAATAGCGAATGCAGAACTCCGAAGGAAGCAGCCGAGGCGGTTAAACCTGGTCATTCATAATTTGACATTCAATATTCGTTTCAAAATATCTCAGACAAGGAGATTCCAGCGATG
This sequence comes from Thermodesulfobacteriota bacterium, assembly GCA_025454125.1. The sequence goes on along the minus strand of JALOPA010000151.1, from coordinate 2,955 downwards.
AACGATGAAATCTACTACAAGCTGGCCAAAGTGCTTGACTCTCTTCCCAACGGCTTTCCCGCCACGGAGAGCGGGGTGGAGATCAGGATCCTCAAGAAGATCTACCAGCCCGATGAGGCAGAGCTCTTCTGCGACCTGAAACTCAAATTCGAGACCGCCAAGAAGATCGCAAAACGCACGGGCAGGCCCCTTGAAGGGTTGGAAGAGAAACTGACGAGCATGTCCGATAAGGGAAAAATCAATGGAATTGAGCTGGGCGGTGTGAAGCTCTTCAGGTTGGTGCCCTGGGCGTTTGGAATCTACGAGTTCCAGCTTCCCTACCTGGACCGCGAGATGGCTGAAATGTGCGATGAATATATGAAGATTTATTTCCGTCAGTTCGCTGACAGAACGCCCCAGCTGATGAGGGTGGTGCCCATTGAAAGACAGATCCCGGCCAGACACGAGGCCCTGGATTACGAAAAGGTCTCTTCCATCATCGAATACGGCCAATCCTTTCAGCTCATGGACTGCATCTGCAAAAAGGAGCAGGGTCTCCTGGACCGTCGCTGCGGAAAACCCATGGACATCTGCATGGGCATTGCCCCTGTGCCCGGATTTTTCGACAATTCGAAAACAGGCCGTGTCATCACCAAGGAAGAGGCCTTCGGCGTGATCCAAAGAGCCGAAGAGGCGGCGCTGGTTCATCTCACCTGGAACGTGGAAAACGGCCACTACTTCATCTGCAACTGCTGCGGGTGCTGCTGCGGGGTGCTGAAAGGGATCAACGACCTGGGAATACCGGCGTCGAGGGTCGTGGATGCCTATTACTTCGCGGTGATCGATCCTGAGCGGTGCACGGCCTGCGGACTGTGCGCGGACGAACGCTGCCAGGTTCGCGCCATAGAAGCGGGTGAGGAGGCTTACCGGGTGATTCAGGACCGATGCATCGGGTGCGGGCTCTGCGTCAGTACCTGTCCTACAGAGGCGATTCAACTGGTGAAAAAGAAGGAGCGCACGCCGCCGCCTGCGGATGAGATGGAGTGGTACGAGCAGAGGGCCCGCGGCCGCGGCATAGACATCAGCGCTTTCAAATAGGGCTTTTGCACGTGAGGGCGTCGCGGATGTCCTCTTCCGTGATCCCCAGAAGGTGAAGGATGTCCGTCATGCTTGATTTGGCCAGGGCCACGTTGGCAAACCGGTCCAGCCCTTTCTTGGCATTGTAGGCAATGGCCAGGCCGGCCTGGGCCAACATCAGCGCGTCGTTGGCGCCGTCCCCCACGCACACGGTCTGGTCCAGGAGGATCGCGTGATCGCACGCGGTCTGATTGACGAATCGCGCCTTTTTCGCCGCATCCACCACTTCTCCCACGACCTTTCCCGTGAGCTTTCCGTCCTTGATCTCAAGCCGGTTGGCGTAGGCAAAATCAAATCCCAGTTTTTCTTTCATGGGGTCGGCAAAGAAGTCGAAGCCGCCCGTCACAATGCCCAGCTTGTAGCCCAGATACTTGAGCGTGGTCACGAGATCCTGGACGCCGGGTGAGAGAGGGATGGTTTCCCTGATTCGCATCAAGTCGGCCTCGCTGAGCCCTTTGAGCAAGGCGACACGCTGAATCAGGGAAGTCTCGAAATCGAACTCGCCGCGCATGGCTTTCTCCGTGATGCGGGCGACCTCCCGATGCACCCCCGCGCAGCGGGCCATCTCGTCGATCACCTCCATGTCCACCAGGGTGCTGTCCATGTCAAAGAAGATGAGACGCTTGTTCTTGCGGTATGCCTCAAATTTCTGAAGACCCAGGCCGATGCCCAATTCGCGGCTCCTGACCATAAGCCGTTGCTTCAGCCGGTCGACACTGGATACGCCGTGGACGTTGATGGTCATCTCCACCGAGTGCGAACCGTGATGGGCGGAGGAGGAGATGGTTTCGATGTTGACGTTTTCTTCCCCCAGGATCTCCGAGAACGCTGCGAGGGCAGGGGTGCCCCCGAAGTGGGTGAGCACGTAGAGGTTGCGTTGGTTCATGGTCGGCATGTCTTCGGGGGAATAGAGGCGGAAATTGAGGGTCAGGTTCATCTGATTGGCTTCGAAGAGCAGGTCCTTGATGACGCTGTCCTGGGACTCGCTCGCGCGGTTCAGGTCCAGGACCAGGTAGAGGCCTAGAAGGTTGTGGAGCGAGGCCTGCTCGATGTCGATGACCTCGACGTGGTGGTCCAAAAGAATGCGTGTGAATCTGGCCGTGATGCCGGGCCGGTCCTTGCCGGATACGATCACCATGAGGGTGTTCTGGTTCTTGGGCATAGAGTTCCTTGCTCCTGTGGACCGCCGTACGCGGCCCGAATTTGTGGTGCACAGAGGTGGATTCTAAAAGAGTTACGGCCGTGTGTCAAATTGCAGAGCGCGGCTCCTCTCATTTTCTGCCCCTTTCGCCTTTGACTCGGTTTGCGGGCTATTGTAAAAGATTCTGGATTTGAGACCACGCTGGCATTGGAGGGAGGAGAAGGGATGCATCTTTTCGCTCAGATCTACGAGTTCGCCGCATCGGCGGGCGCCCTGGAAGGGTATGTGTACCGCAGAGATGAGGTGGACCTCAAGGCCCTGAACAACTGGATTGGAAACCTCAAGACCGCCTACGGGCTGCTGCCGAAGAATGTGCTTCAGGAGGTGCAAGCCTCCGTTGACCTCACTCTGGGGAGAGCTTGGAAATCCATCGTTCTGGGTCTTGGTCAGGAGCATGACCTTGCGCAGACGGTGAGATCCATGATCCAGGGGCCGCTGCCCGAAACAGCCGATGATTTCCAGAAGAAAAAATGGTTCCAGGAATAGAACAGGAGCGAAGCTCAGGGAAAGGGCCGCACAGGGCATCGGGATTGGAGGGAAGCAGACCATGGGAGTGAAGGGTTTGGGTTAAATTGGAAACCCATTTCCTCCCGACCTATTTTCGTTAAGGACATAGGTAATCGTATTAGCGGGTCAGG
>JALOPA010000772.1 GCA_025454125.1 Thermodesulfobacteriota bacterium | reverse complement strand
ACCACCCTGGATTCGTACACCAGCGGATCATGGCTTGCCAGGAGCAGGGTTTTCCCGTCCTCTTTCAGTTTTCCCAGAATGTCCATGAACTCCAGAGAGAGTTTCGTATCCAGATGGGCGGTGGGTTCGTCTGCGATGATGATGGTGGGGTTGTTCATCAAAGCCCTGACAATGGTCACCCGCTGGGCTTCTCCGCCTGAGAGCCATTCCGCCTTGGAGTGTGCTTTTGGGGCAATGTTGAAGAGATCGAAAAGATGGATGGCCCTCTTTCGGATGGAAGAAAATGTTTCGCCGGTGGGGTAAGCAGGCAGCATGGCGTTTTCAAGAGCCGTGATGCCTTTGATGAGATTGAACTGCTGAAAGATAAAACCGAAGGTTTTTCGCCGGATTTCCGTGAGGAATCTCTCGGGAAGGCTCGTGATCTCTCTATCGAAGAGAATGATCCGGCCGGAAGTCGGCCTTGCCATGCACCCGATGAGGCTCAGGAGCGTTGTCTTCCCTGATCCGCTGGGGCCTTTGAGCACGGTGGCCTTGCCGGCCCCGATGGACAGGCTGATGCCCTGGACCGCGGCAAACTCGTTGGGTTTTCCTGAATTGAAGACCTTCCTGATGTCCTTGAGCGCGATCATGGCCCGGCTGTTACCTCATCACCGAATCAGGGTCCACAATGGCCGCTCTCCATGAGGGGATGATCGTGGCTACGGTATAAGGGACGACCGTGAGAAAGAACAGGGCAGCCACTTGAGCGCCATCCATGAAGGGGGTGATTTTAAAGTCAGGATAAAGGACAGCCCAACCTTTGAGTACGGGCTCAAAGAGCATGAAAGAGGTGAAAAAAACGTGGATGTTCGCCAGGACGATTCCCATGAGAAAAGAGGAGAGGGAAACCACGAGGCCTTCCCAGAATTTCATCCGAATGATGTCCGATGTCTCCCAGCCAATGGCTTTAAGAATGCCGATTTCCTTTTTCTCCTCAACACTCAGGCCGCCAGCACGGCTCCAAAAAGTATGGCGAGCAGGATGCCTCCGCGCCAGTTGAAGATAGCATCATAGGTTCGCTGGAGTTCCTCTCTCAAGATCTGGCGGGTGTCAGGAAGCATCTCCGCCACCTTGAGAGCGATGGTCGGGAGCTCTTTGGGATTTCCGACCCTAACGGCGAGATCGGTCGCAGCGTCTTCCGAGGTTCCGAAAACTTTCCTGAAATCATCAGTTGAAATCAGGACCAGGTCGGAAGAGATCAGGCCGGATTCCGAAGAGAAAGTTCTCTTGATCTCAAGTTCGATCGTGACTCCCTGAAAGGTTCTGAATTCGAGAGTGTCTCCCGGAGAGGCCATCCTTATCCTTGACACTCCCTCACCGACCACGATGCTGCCGGGAGCCACCTCCTGATCTTCGGCCGCCATGAGGGTGTAGTTCGCGCCCACCACAGGATCATAGTAATACCCCCACAAACGTTCTTTGACCGAACTTACCCCTCTGATCGCCTTGATCCTTTCCCGATAGGCCACCGGGATCGGTTCCTGTCTACCTGCAACCAACTTCTGAACGATCATCTCGGGCGCCTCTTTGAGGAGCATGGAGGCTTCTTCGCGCAGGGCATAAGCGAAAAGGAGCACGGAAGCAAGGAGGAAAACGATCAGGGTGTAGACGGAAATCAGGGCTGCATTCTTCCTCTTTCTTCTAAAAAGGGAAGACAGGGTGAAGTCGAGGATGTTTCTGTGCCGTTCAATCCACGTTCTCATAGAATTACTTGGCAGCCTTCGGAGGGATCACAAGAGAGCCTGATGGAAAATGTTCCAGGGCCATGGGAGAGTTCTGAAAGGCCGTGTGAAAATCCGCCAGGGAGACATGCCTGGTGTAGCTTGCCTCTGTGAACAGGCAGAGATCGGTGAGTCCGAGCTGTTGGACCATGCTCACCTTCTCCTGAAGAGAAGCCTCATTCGTCTTTTGCCTATGGTTGGCGTGACTGAGCAGGCCTCCCAGGACAAGAGCTTGAATAACGAGAAAAAGAAAAAAGAGGCTGGATTTTCTCATCAGCGTCAATCCAGCCCCTTTACGATATCCTGGGTGATGTCCTGAAATCGCAGAACAGACTTGCCTTTGTGGTCCTTCCGAAATTCTCCGGCGTCAGCTTCTTTTTCAAAAGGGATCAGTTCCTTCCCCATGGGGCCGTAGACGTCGCTGCCCACGACGTAAAAGGCCTTGAAGCCGTCCACGAGACCCAAGCTGTAGTAATCGGTCACGTGAATTTGGCCAATGTCATCGCGCTTTTTCGAGGGACTGTATTTCTGAAGACTGAAATAGTACTTCATCATGTCCTTCACCCCATCGAAAAAAGCGTGGGTTTCGTCTTTGAAAGTGAGAACCGCAATGAAATCCGGGTATTTCGCTACGAACATCCCGCAGACAGGGCACTTGTCTTTAGGCCCGGGTTTCACGACCTTCCCCTCCTGTGCGCACAGGAGGGGTGCGTTGGTCAGAAAGAGTCCTGCAAGAAGGATAAGAAACAGACGTTTCATGTCTTAAACTACCCTAAGGCTAGGCCCGATTCTATTCTGCCTTTTTCATCTGCCTCATTTTTCTTCTTTCGCGTATCATTTTCGTGTCATCGTTCATGTCCTCATAGGTGGTCTTCATGGCTTCATCAAAGGTCGCCACCTTTCCCTGATTGTCCTTCACG
>JALOPA010000150.1 GCA_025454125.1 Thermodesulfobacteriota bacterium | reverse complement strand
CCGACAAACAGATCGATCTCGCCATTGCGGCGAGCCACGGCCGCTCAGGGCTCAAGCGTCTGATTCTCGGCTCTGTCACCGAACGGCTCATGCGGACCCTGCCCTGCCCTCTTTGGGTCGTCCGAAGCCCTGAACGCGGATTTGTCTCTCCCGCGACCGAGGCGGTCCAACTCAAGAAGATCCTGGTGGGGTGTGACTTTTCACCGGACTCCAGTCTGGCCTTTGAGTACGGTCTCAGCCTGGCTCAGGAATTTCAGGCCGATCTCCATCTCGCCCACGTGGTGGAGCCCCCGCTTTACGACGACTTGATCAAGCCCTCTGAGTCCAGGGAATCCTCTCGGCAACGGTTGAGGACGACGGTGCAGGAGAAGCTCAACTCCATGATCCCTGAAGAGGCCCGCACCTGGTGCAATCCGGTGACCGCTCTGCTGGCCGGTCAGCCGCATGAGGAATTGATCAAGTACGCTCTGGTCAATGACATCGACCTTGTGGTGTTGGGCGTCAGGGGCCACAGTCTTATGGAAAGCCTTCTGGTCGGCTCGACCACGGGCCGGGTGATGAGAGGAGCGCCGTGTCCGGTCCTCTCGGTTCAAACCATGTCCCATGTGAAATAGGGCCTGCCGGCCCAAAAAAAATTCTTGTCACGGCCGGGTTTCTTGGCTAAAACCCGATGGAAAAGATCGTTCTTGGGGGGAAGATGAAAACCGCGTTCCACGCAGAGGAGACACTGAAACTGAACGGACCTTTCGCGGCCGCTCTGGCCTGCCACTTGAAGAAACTGAGGTGGGCCGGCGCGCGCTTGTGCTTCATCGTCTTCCTCTCCTTTGGGGTCGTTTCCTTGGTAGGGCTTTATCTGCTGGCGCCGCTTTTCAGCTATTATTTTTTCGGGACCCTGCGGTTCTGGAAGTACGCGCACATGGGTCCACGCCTGATCGCTTATGTCTACACCATGGCCTACGGGTATCTGAAGGGAGAGTTCACTCCTTCGGTCCGCCTCACCGCCCCTCCCATGACCATGCCCGATCTGTCTCTGGTTCAAATCAACCCGGCCTGGGAAAACGGGGAATCCTGCGCGGAGTGCGGCAAGTGCTGCAATAAGATCCGCTGCCCCCTCCAGGAAAAAAGCCGCAACCAGTGCATGGGGTACAACTCCTTTTACTGGCGTTACTTCAATTGTGGCCGCTACCCTGTGAGCCAAGGGGACATCGACCGTTACGAGTGCCCCAAGTGGGTCATGCGGGCCTAGCTTTTCACCTTCTTTCCATGACGAAGGCTGCCCATCCCTCGCTTTCAAGGAGTTCTGCCCTCTTCAGCCCCAGACGGGAAAAGAAGCTTTCTACCTCCTGAGACTGCTTCCGGCCGAATCCTGAAACAACGGCCCGCCCGTTCTCGCAAAGGTGCGCCGGGATCTCGGACCCTTTGGTGAGCAGTACGGACGGAACGAGATTTGCCAGAAGGAGATCCACCCTCCTCTTCACCGTTTCCCAGGACCCCTGGGAGATGGTGATTCTGTCCGCCAAGCCGTTGAGGGCGACGTTCCTTTCGGCCGTTGCCGCGGCCTCGGCGTCGATCTCCACCCCTTGGCAGCGGCGTGCGCCCCATTTCACAGCCGCGATCCCCAGGATCGCGGTCCCGCAACCGAAATCAAGGACGCTTCTCCCGCTCAACCCCCACGGACCTCGGGATAGGCCGTGAATCGCCCTCAGGCACAGGACCGTCGTCGGGTGCCGCCCGGTGCCGAAAGCGAGGTTGGAGTCGAGAACAAGGGCGTCACGATCGCCGGAGGGGGGGACGGACGGGTGCCAAGGCCGAATGGTCAGGCAGGAAAGGACGTGAAAAGGCTCCCGGAGAGATTCACACCAGGGACTCGGCTCCGAGTAGGCAAGGTTCCTGACGCGAAACTCCAGGGCCTCGGCCATGGGGGGTTCTCTCTCCGCGATCTGGGAAATGCGGATCAGAACGTCATTGACCCGATCGTCTTCCTCGATGAAGATCAGTCTTGCCCTTTGCGGGTCACCCTCTGTGTCCTGCTCCGCCCTTTCCCATCCCGCAGGCAGTCTCTGCTGCAGCGCCCGGATGGTCTTCCGGGGCCCCTCGATGGCGATTTCTATTTTCATTTTTCTTCTTGAAGATTCGTGAAAAATCTGTTCTAAGAATCGAATTCAAAGTATAACGCCTTCGCATTCCATTTCCTAATGATAAAGGATCAAACGGATGAAGATCGCCATTAGCGGCAAGGGTGGGGTGGGGAAGACCACCTTTGCTTCATTCCTCATACGGGCTTTTGCAGACCAGGGAAAAAAGGTCCTGGCCATTGACGCGGACCCCGACGCCAACCTGGCTCAGGCGTTGGGAGTGAGGCAGGACGCGCCCATCGTTCCCATCTCCGACATGAAGGAACTGATCGAAGAACGAACCGAGACCAAGCTTGGGACCATGGGCTCTTTTTTCAAGCTCAATCCCAAGGTGGACGATCTGCCGGACAAGTTGTCCATCAAGGTGGACGGAATCAAGCTGATGGTGCTCGGCGGAGTCAAAAAGGGGGGAGCAGGGTGCATCTGCCCGGAGAGCACTCTCCTGAAGAATCTGGTGCGCTACATTGTCCTGGCCCGTGATGAAGTGATCGTGCTGGACATGGAAGCCGGACTCGAACACCTCGGACGGGGCACGGCCATGGCGGTGGACCGGCTGATCGTTGTGGTGGAACCCGGCCGGCGAAGCGTGGAGACGGCCTATCACATCAAGCAGCTGGCCAAGGACATCGGGGTCAAAACCCTGGCTCTGGTGGGCAACAAGGTCCGTTCAGACAAGGACCGCGAGTTTCTCGTCTCTCAAATGCCTGACTTCGAATTCCTGGGCTTCATCCCCTTTGACAGCGGCATCATCGAAGCGGACCTCGAAGGCCGAGCACCCTTCGAGAAGAACCCTGAAGGGCTCAAAGCGGTGAAGGAGATGATCAAGAGGTTGGAGTCATAAGCTGCAGCTTCTGGTCATAACGCGGAGAGGCTCAAAAGCGAACCCGCCAGAGGCGGGTAAACCGCAGAATATCCACCCTCCGCAGTAGCCTTTGCCCCGAGTAGCGAGCGGTCTTAGGCCCCGGTGGAATGCACATGGAACCGGTGAGGATAGGCTGCTACGGAGGACGGGTCGATTAACGATTGACGAACGCCGAAGGAAGAACCTCGAAAAGCACTTTCGCGAAGACTGAGGGGAAATTCTTTCGTCATTCCGGCGAAAGCCGGAATCCAGCACGATGACAAAACCAAAGCGTTTCTGGACCCCGGCCTTCACCCGGGTGACGACTTCTTAGGAAGCCCTCAACTTCATCATTCGAAATTCCTTGTTCGACATTCGATATTCGGGATTCATGGTTTCATTTTGGTTGCGGGCAAAGGCCTGCCTTAGGGTAAGGAACGTTCACCTTTAAACCAATTGGGGAAAGGAGATGCATCCATGGGAAAGAGGGTTCACAATTTCAATCCGGGTCCTGCCGCACTGCCGTTGCCCGTGCTCGAAGAGATCAAAGAAGAATTCCTGGACTTCAAGGGCACAGGCATGTCCGTCATCGAGGTCAGCCACCGGTCCAAGCAGTTCGAGGCGGTTTTGAACGAGGCCGTTGAACGGACCAAGAGGCTGCTCAAGCTGGGCGATGATTTTCACGTTCTGTTCATCCAGGGAGGAGCCAGTCTCCAGTTTACCATGGTTCCCATGAATCTCGCGACCGACGGAAAGCCCGCGGATTACATTCATTCCGGGAACTGGGCCAACAACGCCATCAAGGAGGCCAAGCTCATCGGAAAGGACGTCCGTGTCGTCGCCACATCCCAGGACAGGAATTACGCCTACATGCCCAAGGACTTCCAGGTGGACCAGGACGCCTCGTACCTTCACATCACCTCCAACGAGACGATCCGGGGCACGCAGTGGCAGCAGTTCCCGAAGGTCAACGTTCCCCTCGTGAGCGACATGTCTTCCGATTTCATGAGCCGTCCTTTTGATGCCAAGCCTTTCGGGCTCATTTACGCCGGGGCCCAGAAGAATGTGGGGCCTTCCGGGTCTGCCATGGTCATCATCCGCAAAGACATGATCGAGAGAATCCCGGCCAGTGTGCCGACCATGCTCAAGTACACCTCTTACGCAGAAAACAACTCCCTGCACAACACGCCGGCCTGCTTCGTGATCTACGTGATCGGCCTGGTCTTGAAGTGGCTGGAGGAAAAAATGGGCGGTTTGGACGCCATAGAGAAAATCAACCGCGAGAAGGCGAAGCTCCTCTACGACTTCATGGACCAGTCCGGCTTCTACCGGGGGACTGCCGAGAAGGAAAGCCGCTCGTTCATGAACATCCCCTTCCGCCTTCCCACAGAAGATCTCGAAGCCAAGTTCGTGGCCGAGGCGACCAAGGCCGGGCTTGCCGGGCTCAAGGGCCACCGCTCCGTGGGCGGCTGCCGGGCTTCCCTTTACAACGCCACGGGCATCGACGCCGTGAAAGATCTCGTATCCTTCATGGCGGACTTTCAGAAAAAGGCGGGCTGAGGTGAAGAGAACACGCATTGCCAGAATCCTTGTTTCCGAGGAGATCGGGGCCGCCTTCACGGTCATGGGATGGGTCCGCACCAAGCGGGAATCCAAAGGGGGATTTTCCTTCATCGAACTGAACGACGGCTCCTGCATGAGCAGCCTTCAGGTGATCGCCGGCGAGACCCTGCCCAATTACAAGGACGACGTGGCGAAACTGCAGACCGGCTGCTCCGTGCGGGTGAGGGGCACTCTCGTGTCCTCGCCCGCCAAGGGGCAGAGGGTGGAGCTCAAGGCCGAGGAAATCGAAGTGATGGGATGGGCGGACCCGGAACAGTACCCTCTGCAGAAGAAACGCCACTCCTTCGAGTTTCTCAGGACCATTGCACACCTCAGACCCAGGACCAATACTTTCGGTGCCGTGGCGAGGGTCAGAAACGCGTTGAGCTTCGCTATCCACAGCTTCTTTCAGGAAAGAGGCTTTGTCTACGTGCACACGCCCGTCATCACCGGCAGCGACGCCGAAGGCGCAGGCGAGATGTTCCGGGTGACGAGCTTCAACCTGGATCAGATTCCTCAGAAGGAAGGCCGCACGGATTTCAGCCAGGACTTTTTCGGCGCTCCTGCCAACCTCACGGTGAGCGGCCAGCTCGAAGCCGAGGTCTACGCCCTGGCGTTGGGCGATGTGTACACCTTCGGCCCCACCTTTCGCGCCGAGAACTCCAACACCACCCGGCACCTGGCCGAGTTCTGGATGGTGGAGCCGGAGATGGCCTTCTGCGACCTGGACGGCAACGTGGAGCTGGCTGCCGACTTTCTCAAGTATCTCTTTTCCTATGTGCTGAACCACTGCGGGGAGGACATGGAGTTTTTCAGGAAGTTCATTGATCCGACCGTCATCGAGACGCTTGAGAAGCTGGTGTCCCAGGAATTCAAGCGCATGACCTACACGGAGGCGGTCGACCTGCTTTCCAAGTCCAAGGAGACCTTTGAATTTCCCGTGACCTGGGGGAGCGACATTCAGGCCGAACACGAACGGTATCTCTGCGAGAAGGTGGTCGGCGGGCCCGTCGTCCTCACGGACTATCCGAAAGCGATCAAGTCCTTTTACATGAAGGTCAACAAGGACGGGAAGACCGTAGGGGCCATGGATGTGCTGGTTCCAAAGATCGGCGAGATTATCGGCGGGAGCCAGAGAGAAGACGACTTCGACACGCTCTTGGAGAGAATGAAGGAAACGGGCATCGATCCCGCTCCCTATTGGTGGTATCTCGAGCTCCGGAGATTCGGGTCAGCGCCTCATTCCGGTTTCGGACTGGGCTTCGAGAGGCTCGTCCAGTTCGTGACAGGCATGGCCAACATCCGCGACGTGATTCCTTTTCCTCGCACGCCCGGAAACGTCGCCTTCTGATGCCCGCCTGTTCGTGCAGCGACTCAGTGATTTCCTTACAAAGCTGTCATTTCGAG